>NZ_CANRIC010000042.1:0-19426 GCF_947630565.1 uncultured Paenalcaligenes sp. | reverse complement strand
TTTAGTATTATCTTGAGTATTGGTGTTCAAGAAAGACAGAGGCTTTGTGTTGCTTTGAATCTCAGCATTCAGTGTAGACAGAGGCTTTGCGTTGTCTTTAGTGCTGGTTTCTGCTAAGTGTCTTGCAGTCAACGAGGAGGCCTGAGCCTGCTGTCGCAAGGCGCTGGACTCTCTAGCTACAAATAGGGTGGAGCTAATAAAATCAGCAGCACTTTGGGCTTGGTTTGACTTTGAATCAAGCGAAGACGTATTTGTCTTTGTGTCGTTGGTGTTTAGTGCGTTTTTTGTATGAGCGCTATAGTTTAGTTGTAACTGTAGCGCAAGGTCTTTTAGCTGCTCAGGCGCAATACCGAGCTGTTCTAATTGAGCCAGTAACTCTTTTTGAGCCTTAGGGTCTAGATTTAAGGACTGTAGCATTTCAAGTAATTGGGGATCTAAAGCCTCGGATTGCTGGCTTAATAGTTCAGCAAAAGTCGAGTCAGAAGGGCCTGCTTTTTTATTTAGCAGTGCGCCAATTCCAGAGGGGGTAGCGCTATTGAGTGTCGTCAACAGAAGTGCGTTCATTCGTTAACCCAATTAATTAGTATGATGTAGTCGGTAGTGCATGGCAGCAGAGAGTTCGTCATTATTACGTTGCTCTTGGCGCAAAAGGTGTTGTGCTTGTTCGTAGTCGCGGCGCTCTTGCAGTGTTTGGTATGCATTTAATCGCTGCTTTGCAGCAAACCAGTGTTGCTGTTGTTCTTGGATTTTTACATTCAATTGTTCTATTAGACTATTTTGCTGTGTAATAGCTTGATCCAAAGTGCCAATAAAGCGGTAAAAGTTGTGATAGTTCGCCATAGATACGCCCGCTTGACTGGATTGTAGTAAGCGATTGCTGTAGTCTTCGCGGTATTGTTTTAGGGCGGCTAACTGATTATCAGCCCCAACCTTATCGGCATTTAAACGCTGTAGGCGTTGGGTTTGTTGGTTGATGTCGTTTTCCGCCAGATCAATAAGCGTTTTCATGGAGGAGCTAGACATTGGCATTGACCCCTAATATGGCACTTAATTCATTGACGGCTTGATCAAAGCTAACCGGTGTATCTACGCCCTGACGTAAGTAGGTTTCTAGCCAAGGAAAACGCTCAATGGCGTCGTCAATGGTCGGGTCATTACCCCGCTGATAAGCCCCTACTGCAATTAAGTCACGATTACGTTGGTAGGTGGACATGATTTGCTTAAAACGATGTACCAGTTTAATGTGATCGGGACTTACAACGGCAGACATCACCCGAGAAATAGAGGCCTCTACGTCAATAGCAGGGTAGTGGCCACTTTCAGCTAGACGTCTAGATAATACCACATGGCCATCTAGAATAGCGCGGGACGAATCAGCGATAGGATCTTGCTGATCATCGCCCTCGGTCAATACGGTATAAAAGGCGGTAATTGAACCAGAGGCTTCACCGTTTTTGGACTGCACGCCATTTCCAGCGCGTTCAACTAAAGTAGGTAACTTATTAAAAACAGAGGGTGGATAGCCTTTAGTGGCAGGCGGCTCACCAATGGCTAACGCAATCTCTCGTTGAGCCATCGCATAACGGGTCAGCGAATCCATGATCAGCAGCACATGCTTACCTTGATCTCGGAAATGTTCTGCAATACGGGTCGCGTAAACGGCACCTTGTAAACGTAATAACGGAGATACGTCAGCAGGGGCAGCAACCACCACCGCACGTTTCAAACCGACTTCGCCTAAGTTTTGTTCGATGAACTCTTTAACCTCACGGCCTCGCTCCCCAATGAGGCCAACCACAATAACATCGGCCTCGGTATAACGAGCCATCATACCAAGCAGCACACTTTTACCGACGCCCGAGCCAGCAAATAGGCCCATGCGTTGTCCGCGACCTACTGATAATAAACCATTAATTGCACGGACTCCCACATCCATTGTTTGGGTAATCGGGGTGCGATCTAAGGGGTTGATGAATTTGGCATTTAAGCTGGCTTTAGGGCCAATGCTAAGTGAGCCTAAGTTATCAAGGGCATTGCCAGATGCATCGACCACGCGCCCTAGTAAGTGGTCGCCTATAGGCAGTTGTTGGGCTAAGGCAGGGGGGTCGGGTTGTTGTACGCGGGCATTTCCATCAAGTGTTACGGGGCTTTCTGTCACAGGCTCTACGGGTAGAATTAAGGCACCGGAGCGCAAGCCCATGGTTTCGTGATGAGGCATTAAAAAAATCGTATCACCATCAAAACCAACAACCTCTGCACTGGCCCATAAGTCCAATGACTCAGAGACTTGGATGCGGCAGGCAGCGCCCAACGGTAAACGTAAGCCTGTAGCCTCCAGAACTAATCCGGTGGCCTTTGTAATACGACCACTGCGTGCAATGGTGTCACTACTTTGAATACGTAGGCTAGCGGTTTGTAGCTGAGCTAACCATTGTTGAGTAGGGCGCGGCGACGTCATAACGAAATGTTAGGGTCAGAGGGGCCGAGGCGTGACAAGGCTCTGCGCCAACGCGTTTCAAGCGTGGCATCAATGTGACCCAATGCCGTTTTAATTTCGACCCCGCCAGCACGAATGGCTTCGTCTGCTTTCAAGCGCCAATTATTGTGCTGCAAATCATCCGCTAAATGCTGTTCTACCAAAGCGACGTCATCGGGGTTGAGTAAAATAGTGACGGCTTGATCTGATTGTTCGGTATCTTTCAGGACGTCTTGGATTAAGGGGATAAGTTGTTCGGGATACTGCTTTAATTCAGTTTGTAATACGTGTTGTGCAATATCCACGGCTAGCGCTAGGACGGCTTGCCCTAGGTCTTCGTGCAACTGATTTAAGGCGGTAGCGGTTGTGTGGGTAATTGAAGCAAGCTGGGCTGATTCTTGGGCCGCAGTCTGACTGCCTTTTTCGTAGCCCTCGGTGTAGCCTTGTTCTGTTCCCTTGGCTTTTCCTTCATCGAAGCCTGTTTTATACCCTTCGGGCTGTCCTTTTTCTAGACCTTGCTGATGTCCTTTGGCGTAGCCTTCGGCATGCCCTTGCTGTTGAGCAAGGGCTTTGAGTTCAGCAATCTCTGCAAGAATGGCCTCCATATCCACATCAGGCTCTACCTCGGCATCAGGGGAGGACGGCATATCAAATGCATCCATCTCCCAGCGTTGCCAGTGCTCCTGTGCGTATGGAGAACGTCCTTGATTAGACATACTCGTCGCTTCCTAGTCCAGTCAACGTAATTTGGCCTGTTTCGGCCAAGCGGCGGGCGACCTCGACCACCACTTTTTGTTCTTCCTCGACCTTGGAAACGCGGATTGGGCCTTGGGCTTCGATGTCTTCGCGCAGCATATCCGCAGCACGGTTGGACATATTTTTGAAGAATTTTTCGCGCAGCTCTTCGGCAGCCCCTTTTAGGGCAACCGTTAACGAGGTGGTTTCTATCTCTTTGAGAATAAGCTGAATAGCCGTGTCTTCCACATCCATGAGGTTATCGAAGACAAACATTTCCTCAACAATGCGATCGGTGAGATCCGCATCCATAGAGCGCAAGCTGCTGACGATGGCTTCCTCGTTGGCTGCATTCATGTAGTTCAGGATCTCAGCAGCAGTACGAGGACCACCCATTTTGCTGCGTTTTGCGCCTTGGCCGGATAGCATGCCATTCAGAACCTCAGTGAGTTCTTGTAGTGCGTTGGGCTGTACACCACCAAACGTCGCGATACGTAAAACCACATCATCACGTAGGCGCTCGTTGAGTTCAACTAAAATGTCTGCGGCACGATCTCGCTCTAAGTGAACTAAAATAGTAGCAATAATCTGGGGGTGTTCATCGGCAATTAGTTCAGCCACACCATGGGCGTCAAGCCAGTTTAAGGCATCAATGCCGCTGCCTCCACCGCCCTCGGCATCCAGAATGTCTTCGATAATACCGGCAGCCCGATCAGAACCTAAAGCTTTAGTAAGTACCGAACGAATGTATTCGTTTGAATCTAAGGTGACGGCCATGAACTGATCTGCCTCTTGGCGGAACTCTTCGAGGACGTCATCCATATCATTACGGGTGAGTTGCTTTAGGTTAGCCATCGCAGAACCTAACTCTTGAACCTCTTTAGGATTAAGGAATTTAAACACCTCTGAGGCGGCGTCTTCGCCAAGCGCCATCATTAGCACAGCGCTATCACGTAATTTATCAGCGTCGCTTGTTGTCATCGTCGTTATCTTTGTTGTTCATCCAAGAGCGCAGTACCATTGCCACTGCGCGCGGGTCTTTTTCAGCCATACTGCGAGCTGTACTAATGTTGTCTTCGTAGCGATTGATCTCTGCCGCACGTTCTTTGGCCGCCTGCTGACGCTCTAGGTCTTCTTCGACCTCTTCACGCATGACTTGGGCCTGTGAACGAGCTTGGATTAAACCCTGAATAATGGGGTTTACGACCACACGCCAGAACACAAAGAACAGAATCGCAAATAAGAGATATTTTAGCAAAGTCACAGCAGTCTCGGTGTAAACACTGTTTTTCCAGAAAGGAATGGACGTGTCTTGGGGATCGGTAAAGCGACTGTTTACCACACTGATCGTGTCGCCACGCTCTGCGGAATAACCAACGGCTTGCATCACCAAAGCACGAATGTTTTCTAACTCCTCGGCCTCTAGGGAGGTGTATTCCTTATCAATATAGCGATGATTTATCACCACGGCGACAGATAAACGTTTTAGTTCACCAGAGGGGCCTTTGACGTGACTGATGGTGCGATCGACTTCGTAATTAGTTGTAATATCGGTACGAGCATTGCCTGATGGGGATACCAAGCGAGCCTGAGCCTCTAGGGTGCTTAAACGGGCATCTAGGTTTTCGTTATCCGGTGTATCCGCGTCGGTCGGGGTGGTGGCAGGGTTGGCAGCAATAGCCGCAGCGTTCTCGTCAATAATAGGAGCAACGGGGTTTACTGGTGCCTGATTAGTCAAGGCGCCGGGAACACCTTCGGCCCCTAAGGTATGATTTTGTAAGGCCACGCTGCTTTGTTCGCTGCGCACCGCGGCTTCGCCAGGTTTTTGATTTGGCCTATAGACTTCGGAGGTTTGTTCGCGACGGGCAAAGTCTACATCAGCGCTGACCTGGGCGCGTACATTGCCCGGTCCTAATAAAGGATTGAGAATAGTGAGAATACGTTGAACAGAACGATGCTCGATATCAGAGACAAAATCGCGTTGAGCGTTTGAGCCACCGGCTTCGCCAGTAGGCGGTGTTAATAATCGACCATCTTGGTCAACAACAGATACATTTTCGGCGTTTAAAGAGGGTACGCTAGAGGATACAAGCCAACGTATTGCTGCGACCTGACCCTCTGAGAGGGTGCGCCCGGGGTAAATGGACACTAAAACAGAAGCGGTAGGGGGTTGGCGATCACGAACAAATAAGGTTTCACGCGGGATAGCAAGGTGAACCCGAGCCTCTTGCACTGCATGCACAGCACGTATTGAATTAGCTAATTCGCCCTCTAAGGCGCGCTGGTAAGTCACCTGCTCGGTAAATTGGCTGGCACCAAATCGAGACTGATCCAGTAGCTCAAAACCCACATTACCGCCGCGAGGTAGGCCTTGACTGGCCAACTGCATTCTAGCCTCGTGTACTTTTTCTTTGGGGACAAGAATGGCACTGCCATTATCGGAAAACTGGTAAGGAACGTTCATTTGCCCTAAGGCGTTCACTATAACCCCACCATCACGGTCGTCTAGGTTAGAGAACAGAACCGAGTAGTCGGGCGTGCGAGACCACATCGTAGCAACAACAATAAGCGCAACAACCGCTGCAGCAGCACCAATCTGGGCTGCGCGGGGTAAGGTGCGCAAAAAGTTTAAGCCGGGGACTCGTTCTATCATTGGGGCGGCCTGGCTCATCTAGGATCTCGTAAGGTGAAAAGTAAATACCAAGGCTGAATCTTCAGGTTTTTAACCGTGAGTTGCATGGAAAAAACGGTAAGGGTTAGACAAAGGATAAAAGCAGACGGCTACAAAGACATTAAACAGGCATGCTGGCGACAGACTGGTAGGCCTGCACTAAGCGATTTCGTACCTGTACACTGGTTTGAAAGGCGAGACTTGCTTTTTGGAGGTCAATCATAACATCATTGAGTGATGCCGTTGAGGTGCCAGCCACAAAGCTTTCTGCCTGAGCATTGGCACTATTTTGCGTGGCGGCTAAGCGATCCATACTGCGTTGTAGTTCACCCGCAAACCCAGAAGGTGAGCTGGTGTTTACCGTGGTGGTAATTGGCGCGTTGGCGGCAGTTTTTGCCACACTGCGCATTTGAGTAAGAACAGAGTCAATGGCAGAGAGTGATGATGTTGTCATGTTACTAACCCGTAGATAAATAATAGCCCTATAGTAATAGGCTTTGTCTACGAAATACTTTACATTTAGTTATGTCTAGTCAAGCCGTCCATCAAGCGTCAAAAAACGGGGTTTATCGTGCTTTATTAATTCACTGATGATTAAATCCCAGAATCTGGGGATGGGGGCGCGGGAAGCAGACGTTCCAAATTTGGATCGTCAGACTCTAAAGCATATAACCAAGCCAACAATTCTGCAATAACCAGATACAGTTCTGGCGGAATATGTTGATCTAAGTCCACTTGCATCAATAGTCCGACAAGTTCTTTGGACTCATGGACATACAAATCATTTTCTTTAGCTGTTTGAATAATCGCATCGGCAATATGACCATAGCCTTTAGCCACGACCCGTGGCGCATTATCATCGGTGGGGTCATATCGCAAGGCAACAGCGGAGTTAGGTGGTCTATTCGGATTCGTGGACATACAACGGTGGATCTAGTTGGAGTTCGTCTTGGCGACTGATTTGGAATTGTTCTATCTGTAAACCTTGAGCCTGCAGACGTTGCACTAATTGTTGCATGTTGTCTGTTAAATGGGTTGCCGCTGCCGGAGCCCGTATATGCATCCGTAGTTTTTTGTCGTCAATATATAAACGGGTTTCTACCTCGCCTAAGCGGGGTAGATCTACACGCAATCGTGTTTGCCAAGGTAGATCATCGGGATTATCAGAGGATGGGTTTTTTTCTTGGGACTCCTCCTCGTGACGACGTTGGATTTCCCACTCCATCATGGCACCCGGCCATGCCTCACCACGCCACATAAAGAGTTGATTTGCCAATACGTCTAACTGTTGGCGTACTAACTGTTGGGCAGAAGGGTCAATTCCCGCCTGTTGTAAGGTGGTCGAAGGGAGTGGTTCAGCAGGCGCTTTACCCTGTAACAAAGAACTGCCTTTAGCGGATTTAGCAGCAACCTGTTGGCTTTGGTGATGCAGCTCGGCCTGAGGTTGCTGGCGTAATTGGGCCGGATCGGCTTGACCTTTAACCAGTTTGGCTAAGTGGGACTCATAGAACATGCCACTTTGTTGCACATTTTGAGTGAGTGCCTGGGTAAAGGCGTTAACTAAGGTGGTAGCCCCACCAATAGTATTGGCTAAGGTGGTCAGTGAAAGAGCGGGGGTTGACGCGCCAGTAGTCGCAGAGGCAGTAGTCGCTGAGGCAGTAGCAGCAGTGGTAGAGGCGCTGATTGTAGGGGGCGTGCTGGTAAGACGACCGGATTGGCTGGTAGCTGCCGCGTTAGAGGGCTGGCCTGACTGGGTCGTTGGCGCCCGATTCGCCTGAGCATTCTGATGCGACGGCGTTGCATGCTTAACCAGTTGAGCTAGCTGTTGAGGCTGCATCAAGGGTTGACGGCCTTGGACGGGTTGATTGCTATAGCTATTGAGTAAGGTTAGCAACGTGCGTGCTGTACGACCCAGAGTGGTAGGGGCCGAGGCCGTAAAGCGATTGTCTGTATAACTTTTGAGCTGATCGGTCAGACGAGCGTCTTGACGACCTACGCCTGTGCTACGGCTTTGTTGGCGTGCCTTATCGACAGACTCTTGGGTTGTACGATTACGCTGATTTTCGTTGGGGTTAAGGCGATGAGCTGGTTGAGATTGCCGCAAGGCATCAGGATGCGCGCCAGTGCGGTTTTGTGCAGGTTGACTAACGCCTAGAGCAGTGTCTAGGCGTTGAACTAATAAATTACCGAGGGATGACGGTCCAAGGCTCATGCGTTCAAGCTAGGGGCGCAATAGGCCTGAACCACCGTTTTTTGGCGCTTTATGTCACCCAGTAGGTGCCCTAAACGTTTGAGTTCAGGTTGAACTAATTGACGAATCTCGGCGTCGTCTTCGAGGATACGAGTCAATAAAGAGCGACGTGCTAAGCGCTCTGAGTCGGAAAGCTGATTAATTTGCTTTAAGTGCTCAACAGCCTGAATATAGCTGTGACTCAACTCTAGTACCTCGGACCACTGGTTGGTGCGGGCTTGGTTCACCATACGATTCGTAATCTGGGCGATTAACTCGTATTGCTGCAGAGTGTCAGAGGGGCTAGTCATAATTTTACCTGTGCATTATTTTTGAGTGGCTTCTTTCCATGTATCGCTGAGAGTCGTGAGCATTTGTTCAGCAATATCCAGACGTTTTGGGTCAGCGTGTAGGTTGGCCTGTGTTAAATGATACACGATTAAGTCATAGGCAATAATCAGTTGATCGGCGATTTCACCGCCTTTCTCTTTGCTTACGGATAGCTTTAGGCCGGTTTCTACAATATCAATGGCTTTGGAAATGGCCTCGCCGCGTTGGGCGATTTGATTATTTTCGAAGTGAAGCTTCGCCTTTAGTATGGCGGCCCGGCCCCCATCAAAAAGCAAAGAAATAAGCTCTTCGGGGCTGGCGCTGAAGACTTTGGTTTCCAGCCCTATGTTGGCATAGGACTGGGCAGTGGGGCGGCCCCCAGGGCCGCGACGAGGAGCGTAGGTCATCTTATTTCTGGTTGTTCATGTTGGCCAGCATAGAGAGTTGCTGGGTTAAATAGTTACTGACGCCATTCATTTGGTTAACCATGACATCAAGCTGGGAAAACTGTTTGCGGTAGTTTTCCATTTTGTTATCAATGCGCTCAGAGGTGGCTTCGTATTGCTTTTTCAGATCCTTAATGTTGCGATCAATACCGTCAGTCGCATTGCTGATTAGACCGCCTGATTTGATGAACTCGTTGGCTGCGCCGTCCATTTTTTTACCTAGGCCGTTTTCGCCACTGAGAAAACCAGTTACGTCAGCTAAGTTATCTTTGACGGCAGCGGTCAGTTTTTTATCATCAATTTCGAGTTTACCGGTTTTGTAGTCCGTTTTAATGCCAAGGTCAGCCAACGTACGAATTGCGCCAGAGCCTTCGGCACCATTTAATGCACTACGCATCTGGGTCTCTACGCGTCGTACTAAAGAATCACCCGTTAAAGCGCTGCTTTTTTCGTTTTCTACATCAAATGAGGTTTGGAATTTGATGGTGTCTAATAACGCATTGTAGGACTTTACAAAATCTTTAACTGCATTAATGGCGGCCGTGTCATCACGAGTAATGGCGACTTTAACCGTCTCGCCGTCTTTGGGCATGGATTTTAAATCAATGGTCACGCCCTCGATCACATCTTCGATTGAGTTGGACTGACTATTGACCTCGATGCTGTTGATAGTGAGCTTCGCGTTTTGGGCCGCGCTGACGGTGTAACTGCCGCTGGATTGGGTGACGCCATTTTCCTCAATGTTATTAAAACCTAAGACCGCATTTAAGTCGTCGTTGCCAGTGACATTGATTGTAGCGACAGAGGCCTCTGTGCCAGTATCTTTGGCCGTAATCATTAGACGATACGGGCTGTCAGGATTACCATCATTAACCATCGTGGCTTGGACGCCAGCCTTAGGGTCCGCATTAATGGCTTTCATTACACCCTGTAATGAGGTGTCAGAGCCTAACTGAACGGAGTGAGACTCGCCATTAGCTAAGGTGATGTCAATAGAGCCACCAGTACCAATGTTCTGGTCACGCGATGGCTGACCCGCTAATACTAATGATTGCTGAGTTGCTAGAGTTTCGACTTTGATGTTGTAGTTGCCTGCGACAGCCTTATTTTCGACCTTAATACCTAAGGCTTCGCTGGATGAAGTGGCTTTGAGAGCACCGTAGGTTTCAGCTTTAGTTAGGGCCTGGCTAGATTTCTGAAGATCGGTAAGTGAGCCTTTAATAATGCCGTAACCTGATAAACGCGCCTCGGAGATAATTTGTTTTTGTTGGATGAGGACTAAAGGCTGATTTTCGCTTTTTCTGAAGTCTTCGAGCAGTTTATCAAGTGGTAGACCTGAGCCTACACCTATAGAGGAAATAGCCATGATATGAGTTCCTTTTAACCTTGGTTTGCTTAGGTAATTAAATTATGCTTTGGTGTTAATGCTGTTGCCCTGAAATTTAGCGATCATGCGGGATATTTGCAAGACGGCCTCAGAGGGCACGGTGCGGATCACGTCACCAGACTCATTGTTAACTAATGAGACAACCAAGCGTTGTGAATCTGGGTCTACATCGAAACGAACCCCCGTAGACCACGCTTTCATGTTTTCATTCAGTTGCTCTAGGGCCGTATCTAACGAGCTTTTTTCTGGCTCAATGATATCACCCATTGGCGGGCGATGCGGCCAGCGCTTGTAGTTTTGGGTGTGGCTTTCGGTCTGAACAGAGGGTTGCACATGTTCAGCGGACTCAACACGTTGAACTTGATTATCTGTTTCGGGCTGAGTGCCAGGCATTACAACGGGGAGTGCTTGAGAGGTGATAGGGGTCACCATAAGAGGCTCCTGATGGTAAAATGACAGTTACTATCGTTAACGGCTACTTGAATCTAAAGTTTAGCCTGTCTTTGGGTATTACTTAGTGGCTTTGCCTTTGATTTGTGTTAACAAGCTGTAATACCGACGACTAAATAGGGCATAATAGACCTATTCTTCTTGTTCTTATAAGATTGCTTATGTCACGTTCTGAAGATGTTTTGGTTGGTCAATACGCCCCACTGGTACGTCGTCAAGCCTTACAGATGATGGCTCGGTTACCCTCTAGTGTGGAACTAGATGATTTGATTCAGGCGGGTATGATGGGCTTGTTGGATGCCATTCGACGCTATCAACAAATGGCAGATGCCCAGTTTGAAACCTATGCGATTACCCGAATACGGGGCTCCATGTTGGACGAATTGCGCTCGCAGGATTGGTTGTCGCGCAGTGTGCGCTCTAAAGCGCGTCAGATCGAAACGGCTATCGCGGCCTTGCGGCAACGTTTAATGCGTGAACCAACAGAGCAAGAGGTGGCGCAGGAACTCGAATTAGAGCTAGACGAATATCAGGTCTTACTAGAGGAAGCCAGCGGTGTGCAGGTGATTCACTACGAAGACCTCGCTCGCCGTCAAGGCGCAGAGGCGGGTACGGACGCGCTCGAGTTTTTAAGTTCCATCGAGGGGCCGAGTGCGGCCGCAGACAACCCATTTAATCATCTTGTGTCGCAGGATTTACGTAAAGCCTTGGTGGCGGCGATTGATGATTTACCCGACCGAGAAAAGCTATTATTCACATTGCAATTCCAAGAGGACTTAAACCAAAAGGAAATTGCAGCGGTCATGGATATTACCGAAGGGCGCGTGTCTCAAATACGCTCCCAAGCCGTCGCGCGTATACGCAGCCATCTTAAACAAGCCAACTGGCAAGGCCGCCCCGAAGAAGTAGAAAATCAGGTGTTGATGTAGAACGTCAACGTGGATGTATAGCTACGTTTTTAGTGACTGTCTTATTGAAGCTCACCCAGCTAAAGCAAGGTGATTCTTGTTGTCTTCGGTTTAGGCGCCGTGATATTTAATCACGCTCGTCTTCTAAAACCTCTTCCAAGCGTTTATTGTGTCGGTACTCCCTACCGCCACATACGTTAAGTGATTAGCCTTAACCCTTCTTTGTTGATATTTATCGCTGCATTTTGGTCTCTATCGTGACTAGCGCCACAATCACATGACCAATTTCTGATAGCTAACGACCATTTTCCTTTATATATTGTACCACAACAGCTACACAGCTTACTCGATGGAAACCATTGACTAATAGCTGAGATTTTTCTCCCATACCAATCGGCCTTATATTCTAATTGCCGTAGAATCTCTCCAAAATTAGCGTCATGAATGTGCTTAGCTAACTTCCGGTTTTTAACCATGCTTTTTACTCGTAACGACTCGACGCTTATCACTTGGTTTTTGTTTATAAGTGTTTTTGTCATTTTGTGAGTAAAATCTTTGCGAGCGTTAGCTATCTTTTGGTGCACCTTCGCAATGACACGCTTTTTCTTCTTAAAGTTATTAGAGCCTTTCTTCTTTTTAGCGAGCTGGCGCTGCGCCTTAGCTAGCTTCTTGGCGTATTTTTTCGTTAAACGTGGGTTGTTAAATACTGTTCCGTCCGAACATACCGCTAAATTAGAAATCCCGACATCTACACCGATTGTTTTATTTGTATCAGGAAGACTCTTTGTTTCCTCTTTAACTAAAATAGATACAAAATATTGCCCTGCTTTATTTTGAGAAATACTTAGAGAGCTAGGAGTGCCCGTAAATGAACGAGACCACTTGATTTTAAGCGGTTGCTTCATTTTGGCTAACGTAAGAGACTTCGTTCCCGCCTCCCACTTAAATGCGTTGCTCATGTAATGAGCGGATTGACGCGCGTTTTTGTTTTTAAACTTCGGGTAGCCGAAACCCGACTTAAAGAAAGACTTAAACCCTTTATCGAGGTGCTTTAAGGCTTGTTGCAGCGGAACACTAGAAACGTCCTTTAGCCAAGCGTAATCGGGGTTTTTCTTTAATAGCGTTAGGTGTTTACTCCAATCGTTACAGTTAGTTTTATTACCTAATTCGTATTGTTCTTTAGAGAAAGCAAGGGCTGAATTATACGCAAACCGAACACAACCAAACGTCTGAGCAAGTAAAATGACTTGTTCTTTGTTTGGGTAAAATCGGTATTGATAAGCGATGGTTTTCAACGGTTCATTTTCTCCATATCTAATTCTATATTATCTAAAGAGTGGCAATAGTCAACAAGTTATTGCCGCTACGCGGCAAAGTCTTTCATCCCCCACCTAAAGAGGGTGTCGCAAAAGGTCTGTTTTCAGTAAACTCATTCTTCATGAAGTCTATAAGGATCACTCATGAGCACTGCCAGTAAAATTCCTGATTTGATGAGCCGCCAGTTCGATCTGTTTAGCGGTGTGCCCACCGAGGAACCGATGACTGAGCTGAAGACGGCTTTACAGAGCGGACGTCGTTTTGTGATGGGTGATCCTAGTAAGATTTTTGTAGGTACCGTGCCGTTGGAGGACTATCTACGTAGTAGCGGTGAACGGGCGGCCTTCACGGTAGCGCGTTTGCTTGATGAGCAGGACTGGCAGGGGTTTGAGCAGCGCTACGCCGCCACTGGGCGTGCGCCGTATGCTCCGCGCGGTATGATGGGATTAATTCTGTATGGCCTCATGCAGGGTGTGCATTCGCTACGTGCTTTGGAGCGTTTAGCCCGTTTGGATTTGGGCTGCATGTGGGTTTGTGGTGGTATTACGCCGGATCACGCCAATATTGGCCGCTTTATCCTTTTGCATGAAACGTCGTTAACGAGTGATTTTTTTGAATCGCTCACCCGTTCCGTGTTGCGAGCCAGTGGCTCGAAGGGACGGCGTCTGGCGGGCGACGGGACGGTCATTGAGGCAGCTTGTTCGCACTACAAGTTACTCAAGGAGGATGCCCTCAAGGCGCACGTTGATGCGGCGCGTGACGTGTTGGCGCGAATACCCGATGATGCACAAGCACAGCAAACGCATCAGCGCTATTGAGCCACAAGCTATGGTGCAGCGTTTAAAGCGTGGCCGCGGCTTTGCGGCCTCTTATAAGCCTTCCGTTTTAGTCAATGACGACCGGATTATTGTCGCTGTAGCCGTTGATCCCTCGAGTGAAACGGCCGTCATGGAATCCATGTTGGATCAAAGCGCCCGGGTCTTGGGTGAGCACGCTCAAGAAGTGCTGTTGGATGCGGGCTACTTCGATGATAAAGTGATTACAGCAACGCTTGATCGCACGATTAGCCTGCTGTGCCCGTCAGGACAGTGGCCTGCTAAGGACAAAGGAACCGGACTGTTTCATAAAAGCCGCTTCCAATACGATCAGCACACTGACACCTATCGCTGCCCAGCAGACCAGATATTAAGGTGCCAGACCAAGGTGGCCCCCTCAGTTCGAACCCGCGAACACCGCGTCTACGGCACCTCATCCTGTGCGGGTTGTCAGTTAAGAGTCCGCTGCACCCAAGCCGTTAAAGGCAGGAAAATTAAGCGTTACCCCGAGGACGAAATGCGTGACGCGCTGCGTCAGATTATGGAACACCCCAAAGCACAGCGTGTATTCCGTCAGCGCAAGGCGATGGTCGAACCCGTATTTGCTCATCTGCGATGCCAGCAAAAACTTGAACGCTTCCGGCGCCGCGGCCTAGCGGCAGTGCGACGAGAGTTTGCACTGCACGCACTAGCATACAACCTATCTCGTGCCGTGAGGCGATTGAACGCCCTGTTGATCGTCTTATTTAACCTTCTTGGGCACATCTATCCGGTTCAGAACGTACTCCACCGTGTAACAGCCTGTAGTGCTTGGAAAGGACGGATGCTCGGGGTGGCCTTTTGATAAACACTCTCCTCCCAGCCTGAAATTGTTTTGCAACACCCTCTTTAGGGCGGGGTTATTGACTGAGAGCCTGCACAGATAGTTCGCGAATCCGTTGCAGTAAATAGTTGACCTCGTCTAGGGCGCCCTCTGCCGTTTGCACCACAGAAATCCCGTCATTAGCATTACGTGCCGCCTGTTGTAGTCCTTTGATATTGGCCGTCATGCGATTCGCAATTGCAAAGCCTGCTGGGTCGTCTTTGGCGCTGTTAATACGTTTGCCCGATGACAGCCGCTCGATCGCCTGCCCCAAGGCGGAATTAGCCTTAGACAAATGATACTGCGCAATCAGCGCATGATGATTGGTATTGAGGGTGAGCATTTAAGAGTGTTTAACTACCCAGTCTTTTAGTACCTCATCAATTCGTGTTTGCCAGCCTGGGCCTTGGGTACGAAAAGCCTGTAATACATCAGCAGAAAGACGTATGCTAATACGTTCTTTAGTGGGCTCATGTTGTGGCCCCCGACCTTGAATATGTAGTTTTTTTTGAAGGGTAAGGGGGAGAACCTCTGTTGCAGGCTGAAAGTGCTGTAGATCAGCTAAAGTTAACTCTCTGACCTCGCCGTCTTTATTTAGTAGTGATTTTTCGGTGTTTTTCATAATTACGTAGCTCCCTGTGATTGGCTTTTCGTAAACTGATTACTCGAATTCCAGATGCCGTTTCAGTAAATACAAGTACATGCAAACGCTGATTGATATTACCTATAGCAATAAAACGTGGTTCACCATAGTCTCGTCTTGTATCTTGAAAGATCAGAGCAGTAGAGAAATCCAAGTGTGCCGCAGTATCAAAGTTTATGTTTCGTTCTGTTATATTCTTGGCATTTTTTGCTTCATCATAAA
This sequence comes from uncultured Paenalcaligenes sp., assembly GCF_947630565.1. Lineage (NCBI taxonomy): Bacteria > Pseudomonadati > Pseudomonadota > Betaproteobacteria > Burkholderiales > Alcaligenaceae > Paenalcaligenes > uncultured Paenalcaligenes sp. The sequence continues at coordinate 3,934 of NZ_CANRIC010000042.1, read as the reverse complement.
CAATAACTATATTGTACATACGATTTGTTTTTAAACCTAAAAATAAGTATGACGATAGTAAGTATTGTGTTGAGTGTAGAGGGTAATTACTAGAGAGGGTATTGTGAGAATTACGTATCTTCTATGAGCTTTAGCGCCGACCTATATCGCCATGTCTTTGGCGCAAACCCTGAGTGGTTAACCCCGCGCTTTTTCAATTAGTTCTTTTTGCAGCTTTCTTTGTTGTTGAATCGAGTTTTCTAATACCTCGTACAGTTGTGCATAGTCTGCGGGGAGCTGTGCTTGCATTTGTTTATCCTCAAACCGGTCAATTAAGGTAATGGTTTGCAGGATAATGGTTTGAAGCTGATCGATGAGGGATTGGTGTTGGGTGGGCATGGCGGTGTAATAGGGCTTAATTAGTGGCTTTGATTTAGGTAGGTTTTAGGTAGAATAAGGCTTATTTATCTAAATGTAAAAAAGGAAGCCCTTTTATGGATACCGCTGCACGAAATGAACAAATTGCTGCCCATTATGATGCGCAGCCGTATGACTCCAACGCGTTTTATTATTCCAGTCCCGCCTATTTACGGGCGGCGGCGTATTTATATGGCATTGATACCCCACCTGTGGCGAATGCACGGGTGCTGGAGTTAGGCTGTGCGGCAGGGGGTAATCTATTGCCGTTTGCGTGTATGTATCCAAATGCCACCGCAGTGGGGGTGGATTTATCCGAGGTACAGGTTAACCAAGGCAAAGAGCTGATTGAGCGTATGGGCTTAACTAATTTACAGCTACATGCCATGAGCATCACTGATATCACGCCGGAATTTGGTACCTTTGATTATATTATTGTGCATGGTGTGTTCAGCTGGGTACCGCCGGAGGTACGAGACGCCATTTTACGGGTGTGTAAAGAAAATCTCTCTGAGCAGGGCGTGGCGTATATCAGCTACAACTGTTACCCCGGCTGGAAATCCGGTGAAATTGTGCGTGATGCCATGCTGTTTCATAGCCATTTTGTCCCCGAGGAAGATAAAGTGGCCAGTGCCAAAGCCATGTTGACCTTGCTGTCCGATGGCTTGGCGGCGGGTAATCCATTGCGTCCCTCGTTATTGGGGGCGGTGGCGCAATTACGTAAACACAATGATTATTATATTGCCCACGAATACCTAGAGACTTTTAATAACCCGTGTTATTTTGTGGAGTTTGCTGATGCAGCTGCGCAAGCAGGCTTGACGCACGTAGGGGATTCTGAACCACGATTGGAAATGGCAGCTAATTTTGGCGGCAATGTCCAGCTACATCATAGCCTGACAGCAATCGGACAAAACCGTTTGATGCGTCAGCAGTACTTGGATTTTGCTGTGGGACGAAATTTCCGTAAAAGCATGCTAGTTCCTGCCGAGCGCGAGGCGGACATTGCGACCAGCCCTGATTTGAATAGGTTGGCTGATTTGTATTTTGCGGGTCGCTTTACGCCCGTTAAAGCCGAAGATCAAGTGGCCGATACGGTACGGGTGTTTTTAGACCACCGAGGCAACCGTATTAGTTATGATAATGCGGCCATGATTGCTGTTCTAGAACAGCTAAACACCTTGTGGCCGCGTGCGGTGTCGGGTCAAGATTTAATAAAAATTGCTACCGAACATGGCGAAGACCAACCACAACGTGCCTTAGAGAGGCTTTTTTATTTAGGCCGTCATTATATGGCGCGAGAGGTGGGCGACGTACCTGCCGTGTTGACGACGAGCACAGAGTCAAAACAGCTTATTGATGGGGCATTGGATGTGCTGCGCTGGCGTCGCGAAGTTGCGCCCGGTATTGGGCAGTTTAACCCGTGGCATGATGGCGCTAATATGCAGCTAAACGATCCTGAGTGGTTTGTGGTGCAACTGTTGCCAACCATGAGTAAACCGACAGAGCTACGTAAAGCCTTAATCGACGCATGGCAATTAGGGCGAGTCGTGGATAAAGACGGCAGCAGTCTAAAGGGCCATCGTAACCTAGAGGCAAAGGCTGATACGTTGATTAAAGATCTATTCGCGTTATTGGTACGACAAGGAGTGTTGGTGTAGCGAGAGAGCAGAACCCGTGGATGGTGCAGGGTTCTTCTTGTAATAACTAAGATAAGGTTTAAGGGATAGCTCGCATCCGATTATTTTTACCTTTGTGTTCGACTTCCGCTAAACCTAGATACTCAAGGATGGAAGGAACATAAGAGGCAAAGCGTCCTTTTCGTCCCTTGGTTAAGCCATAAAAGCCCCCGATAGGGTTGTTAGTATCACGAGCCCATGCCTCAACAGTATGAGGGTCGGGGCTTTCCTCTTCTCCTTTGCTGCCTAGATAAACCCACTCCCCATTTTGTTCGTGTCTTAACCAGTTATATAAGTCCTTAATAGCACGTAGTTCGTAGTCATGGGTGTTGTTATGGCTAGATGTGGTGATGTGAATGCGTTGGGTGGGGGCGTCGATAGAAAATACAAAAGTCTTACGGCCGGTGGGGGTATGTAATGTGACATTCATTGTTTATTCTCTTATCAGGATAAAGTACAAAGCCCTCCAGTTGGAGGGCTTTTGATTGCTGCACGGTTGCCCATGCAGCATTTTGTTGTCAAAGACTAACGTTAAAATTAACGCAGCAAGGACAATACAGACTGAGGAACTTGGTTGGCTTGAGCCAATACAGAAGTACCTGCTTGCTGTAGGATCTGAGCGCGAGTCATGTTGGAGACTTCGACAGCGTAGTCGGCGTCTTCAATACGGCTGCGTGCGGCAGACAGGTTGGTCACAGTGTTGCTTAGGTTGGAAATAGTGGATTCAAAACGGTTTTGGATCGCACCGAGGTGGCTACGTAGATCGTCAACTTGTTGTAGGGCTGCGTCCAAAGCGGCTAGAGGGTCTTCAGTGCGCTCGCTTAATGTCGCTGAGTCTGTTGTTAAGTTGCCGTCAGCATCTACAAAGTATTGGTTAGCTTTACTATCAGTTACTTTTCCGTTATCTTGGACAGTTAAATTGTGAGTAGTAGTGGGTGAGTTGCTGTATTCACCGGCTTTGTTGATCGTTATGTCAGTGGTAGCCTTCACTGATCCATCAGAGCTAGAGATTGTGATTGCAGCTGTTACACCTTTAATACCATCAGCTTCGATTGTAAGATCTTGGTTACTGAGTTGGTTGGAGGTGGCAGTTAGACCTTCAGCTGTAATATTAGTCCCAGTACCTTTAAGCGTAATATCGCCAATAGAGAGTGAGGCATTCGTCCCTGATGCACCAGCCATGGATGTAGCTAGCTCTCCGGTGGTTGCAGCTTTAGTAGTGGCTGGGTCTTTGCTATTCAGAGTTAGCTCACCGTTTGCTGTTAAATAAAGTTGTTTTCCTTCTTTATCAACAATGTTGCCACCTGCTTGAATTTGTATCTCAATACCTTTGCCTGCTTGATTCTCATAGGTAGCCGTAACGGAGCCATCTGCTGACATGGTATTTAGTTTATTTGTTACTGAAGCAGCGTTTAGACCAGTAACCTTGTAGGAAAAGTTACCTTCGCCGTCGCTTTTGAATGATGCTGCCTTACCCCCATCCCAACCAAGAGCTGTAGCTGTCTTAGTGTCAGTTGTCGCCGTTATTGTTTTGTCTTTAATAGTAGCATTCAAGGCTTGTTCAGCGGTAATCTTGGTATTTTGCTCGCTCAGGGTCCACTTATTCTTATCAGTTGCGTCCTGAACAGCACCACCTGCTTTTAAGTCAGAGGCAGCAGCTTCTTTGTTAGCAACAGAGCCTTTGCCATTCACGTTGAAGCCGCTCAAGCCCAAGGTGTCTGAGTTGATTTTACGTAGGTTGATGTCAATACGTTGATTGTCATGAGCCCCAACCTGAATAGATAGGCTGCTGTCTTTGGCTAAAACATGTACACCGTTAAATTGAGTCTGTTCTGATACGCGGTTGATTTCGTCTAAAC
>NZ_CANRIC010000041.1:0-19761 GCF_947630565.1 uncultured Paenalcaligenes sp. | reverse complement strand
AGCTCAGAACAAAACAGCAGTAAAGCACATATTAATCAGTGTAATTTGATTGCTTTAGACCGAGAAATCAAAGCGGCTAAAGCGTTGGCCGCTGGAAATGGCGCGGTAGCAGTGAATATTATGAAAGCGGTGTCTGCCTATCCTGAGTTTGTACGCCAGTCGTGTGAAAGCGGGGCAGATGCAATTGTAGTAGGGGCGGGGCTGCCACTGGATTTACCCGAGCTAACGGAGGATTTTCCAGATGTGGCCTTGATTCCTATTTTGTCAGATGCCCGCGGTATCCAATTAGTATTACGAAAGTGGATGCGCAAAAATCGCCTACCGGATGCCATTGTGATTGAAAATCCTAAGTTTGCAGCAGGCCATTTAGGTTTGGCCGATGTAGATCAGATGGATAATCCTAACTATCAGTATGAAACAGCACTTACTGAAACGCATGCTATTTTTGAAAAATTAGGTATCGCGCCTATTCCATTGATTGTTGCCGGTGGGATTCATGACCCCCAACAGGTTCAAGAACTTTTAGCACTTGGTGCCAGTGCCGTACAGTTAGGTAGTGCTTTTGCCGTGACTACCGAGGGGGATGCGCACCAGAACTTTAAACAGGTATTGGTGGATGCTGAGCCCGAGGATATCGTTACTTTCATGAGTGTGGCGGGGCTGCCAGCCCGTGCTGTACGCACGCCATGGTTGGATGCGTATTTACATAAAGCGCCAAAACTGCAGCAAGTCGCCAAGGAGCGGGATTGCTCCGAAGGGTTTGATTGTTTGGCATTTTGTGGTTTACGTGATGGGGTGGCAAAAAGTGGCCAATTTTGTATTGATCGTCAATTAGCCTACGCCTTGGCGGGGGATGTGGCCAGAGGCTTATTTTTCCGTGGCTCAGAGAAACTGCCCTTAGGTAAAGCCATCGCGCCTGTGAAAGAGTTGTTCGATTATCTGCTCAGTGCTCTCAGTCCTACACCTTTAAATAGCTCTGCTGCCTCATAGACTGCACAAAAACAGACGATTTCGTCATTTACTATCGCACATAAGCGTTTAAACGACTAGAATCCTAAACAGCCCATACCGTGACTTATTATGAGTCAAGTGGGCTGTTTTTGGTTTTCTCGTCTTTAGGAACCCATTTCTCGCGATGAAATTTGGCATTAATAAAAAGGAGCTTGCGCCCGCGCTCCTCATGTTGTTTATCGGCATGGCAACCGTCTTGGGCAGTCTGAACTATCAAATTGGCTCATTAGCCCGCATGGGACCGGGGTATTTCCCCCTGATTCTCGGTGCGGGGCTGATGCTGGTCGCTTGTTTGATTGCTATCACTCCAGCTGATCCTCAGGGCTCAACACGCATTGCCTTTGTTCCGCAATATAGGGCTTGGTTTTTAGTGGTGTTGGGCATTGTATTGTTCATTGTGTTAGGACAGTACGGAGGACTCATCCCAGCCACTTTTATGTTAGCTTTTGTGGCAACGCTGGCTGATAAGAAAAATACGTTTAAAACAGCCATTATGGTTGCTGTTATTTTGACATTGATGGCTGTAGCTGTTTTTTATTATGGCTTGCAGATGCAATTTCCTTTACTGCGCTGGGGTTGATTTATGTTGGATAACATTATTTTAGGCTTTGAGACAGCGCTGTCTTTGCATAATCTGTTTTACTCTTTTATTGGTGTATTCATTGGTAATTTAATTGGGGTGTTGCCTGGGATTGGCGCGTTGGCTGCCATTTCCATGCTGTTACCTATTACCTATGGTTTAGATCCAGCAGGTGCGCTAATGATGTTGGCTGGGCTGTATTACGGCACCAGTTATGGCGGAGCAACTACAACCATTTTGTTGAATCTGCCAGGTACCCCAACACATGCCGTAGTGTGTTTGGATGGGCACCCCATGGCCAAACAAGGCCGAGCAGGGTCTGCTTTACTGATGGCCATGATTTCCTCTTTTATTGGGGCCACTATCGGTATTATTTTGATGATGGCCTTTGGTCCATTATTGGTAGAACTCTCATTTAAGTTTGGGCCGGCGGAATACTTCTCTTTGATGTTGTTAGGTTTATTGGCGGCCTCTACTCTCACTACGGGAGCTCCCTTGAAAGGGATTGCGATGGTGTTAGTGGGTTTAGTGATGGGAGTGGTGGGCACGGATATTAATACAGGTATTTCGCGTTTTACTTTTGATATTCCTGAACTACAAGATGGGCTGGTTGTCGTGGCTGTGGCAATGGGTTTATTTGGGATTTCAGATGTGTTGTCCCATGCGAATCAGTTAGGCACAGGGAGCGCTGTGACTAGCTCAAAAATTGGTTGGCGTGCAATGCGCCTTGAAAAAGGGGAGCTCAAGCAATCAGCGCCTGCTATTATGCGTGGATCGGGTATAGGGGCATTTTTTGGGGTATTGCCAGGTACAGGCGGCTCTATTGCCTCATTTATGTCTTATGCTGTCGAAAAACGATTTTCTCGTACACCGAATCGATTTGGTCACGGTGCTATCGAGGGGGTGGCCGGTCCAGAGTCGGCGAATAGTTCTGCTGCTCAAACGGCTTTTATTCCTACATTAAGTCTAGGTATCCCTGGTGATGCAGTGATGGCGCTAATGTTGGGGGCGATGATGATTCACAACATTCAGCCCGGCCCTCAATTGATGGCAGAGCATCCCACGGTATTTTGGGGGCTGATCGCTAGTTTTTGGCTAGGCAACTTAATGTTGTTGTTTTTGAATATCCCCTTGGTCGGTATGTGGGTCAAGCTGTTATCTGTTCCGTATCGATTAATTTATCCAGCGGTATTGTTTTTCATTTGTATTGGGGTCTATAGCGCTAACAACAACTTATTTGATGTGGGGGTGGTGCTACTGATTGGTTTCTTTGGCTTTGTTGCATCACGCATGGGCTTTGAACCAGCTCCCTTATTATTAGGTTTTGTTTTGGGGCCAATGATGGAGGAAAACTTCCGTCGTGCGCTCTTGTTGTCACGCGGTGATATGACGGTCTTTATGACTCGTCCGATCAGTGCTGTCTGTATGAGTGCTGTGTTCCTGATGTTGGCATTTGTGGCGTTTAAACGATTGAAAAAACGTGCGATTGCGGCAGAGGCAGAGGCGTCGTAGGGTTCGCACTTCTTCTGTCTGTATGGATAAAAAATGCCTGCATGGATTTGCAGGCATTTTTTATTAGGTGGTCATTTGGACTTCAATAGAGCGCGCTTTTGTAAGGCGTTAAATTAAGCTCTGTTGTACGCCAACTTGATTGTTTTTTTGTTCCTCAAGGAGGCGCTTAGTTTCAGCTTCATCAATTTGAATGGTTGGATCGCTAAGAGAGGATTGAGTCGCATCGGCGACTTGTTCTCTGGCTTTGTCTAGGGCAGAGGGCTCTGCAGCTACTACTGGACTTTCTATGGGTGCTAAAGTTGCTACTTTTTTAGCGCGACCAACTTTAGTAGCTGTTTTAACGGGTTCTTTTTTTGCGACTTTTTTCGCGGCTTTGTCGCTGTCGGTTTGTTGTTGTTCTGGTGAGAAGTGCGTGACATCAAAGCTGCCCGTTACAATGCCTACCCGTCGTAATACACCAAACGCTTGTACTGGATTTTTGAACATGCGCGGAGAGCGACTACGGGCGGTGACTAAGACGGCCTGTTGGCCAGTGCGTAGTTGGATTTGAATAAAAAAGCCATGACCATGGCCTTTTAGAGAGACGCCCGCCACACCACCTGCCTGTGTGGCAGCGCGTAGTTGTTGTAGCGTAAAGCAGTGCGTAGTTTGGGTGATATGTGTAGTCATGCTCAAGGGAGCCTAAATCAATAACGGTAAAATAAAATGCTCTGTGAGCGGCGCAAGTAACAGTTGTGTGGCGTCCGACGGGTATTCCCAACGTGCCTCTTCGAGTTCGGCCGCAATATGTATAGGATTATGCCATGTTAATTGGTAAATATGGGCATGCACGGTGTGTCCGGGCTCATTGGCCGCTGGCGCATGGAATTCACCATGATAGTGAATCTGAGTCGGATTGGGTTGAATTTGTAGCTCTTCGTCTAATTCACGTAATAAGGCATCTAAAGGGGATTCACCCGCTTCGATTTTACCGCCAGCTTGCATAAAGCGCTGGGTGTTTTTTTTGCGCACTAATAGCATCTTTTTTTCGCTGTTGATGATAATGGCGGCGGCAATGTGGATTTCAGGCATACAAAGACATGTTTTGACGAGGTAAAAGTCATCAGCATAACATTCTTTGCTGAAAGCCTTTGTAATGAGCGATATAATGGAATCATTATTCATGCATTATACATTGTGTATTTGGACTCATTATGACGACGACTATCCTAGAAAACATTCCCGTCAACCAAAAGGTTGGTATTGCTTTTTCTGGTGGGCTAGACACCAGTGCCGCGATTTTATGGATGCGCAACAAAGGTTCCATTCCTTTTGCTTACACCGCTAACTTGGGGCAGCCAGACGAGTCCGATTACGATTCCATCCCTAAAAAAGCACTAGAGTACGGCGCTGAAAACGCTCGTTTGATTGACTGTCGTCAACAATTAGCCGCTGAAGGTATTGCGGCTTTGCAGTGTGGTGCATTCCATATCACCACTGCTGGCGTGACGTATTTCAATACCACTCCCATTGGTCGAGCCGTGACAGGAACGATGCTAGTTGCTGCCATGAAAGAGGACGACGTTAATATTTGGGGTGATGGCAGTACATATAAAGGGAACGACATTGAGCGTTTCTATCGTTATGGTTTATTGACAAACCCCCAGCTTAAAATTTACAAGCCTTGGTTAGATCAAATGTTCATTGATGAACTAGGTGGTCGTGCTGAGATGTCTGAATACATGGAGCAGTACGGATTTGATTACAAAATGTCAGCCGAAAAAGCTTACTCCACTGATTCCAATATGTTGGGCGCGACGCACGAAGCCAAAGATCTAGAGTTCTTGAACTCAGGTATGCACATCGTGCAGCCTATCATGGGCGTGGCATTTTGGCGTGATGATGTCAAAATTGAAAAAGAAACCGTTACGGTACGTTTCCACGAAGGGATGCCAGTAGCTTTAAATGGTATAGAGTTCGAGGATAAGGTCGAGCTAATGCTAGAGGCTAACCGTATTGGTGGTCGTCATGGTTTAGGCATGAGCGATCAAATTGAAAACCGTATTATTGAAGCCAAGAGCCGTGGTATCTACGAGGCTCCTGGTATGGCCTTATTGCACATTGCCTACGAGCGCTTGGTGTCTGGTATTCATAACGAGGACACCATCGAGCAATACCGCATGAATGGTTTACGTTTGGGTCGTTTGTTGTACCAAGGTCGATGGTTTGATCCGCAAGCCATTATGTTGCGTGAAACAGCCCAGCGTTGGGTAGCCCGAGCTGTTACAGGCGAGGTCACGATTGAATTGCGTCGTGGTAATGATTACTCAATCATGAATACGGAATCCGATAATCTAACTTACCGCGCCGAGCGCTTAACGATGGAAAAAGAGGGCGATAATACCTTCAGCCCTCGTGATCGTATCGGTCAGTTAACGATGCGTAACTTAGATATTGTGGATACACGTGAAAAACTATTTACGTATACCCAAGCTGGCTTGTTAGCTCCTTCCGAAGGTTCGGCTATCCCGCAGTTGAAAAATGATAAATAATTAGTTATTTATCTACTAAAAAATCCTCCGTTATCGGAGGATTTTTTTGCATTGTGCATCCCGTTTTTCTGTCTGTAGGTTGGTTTGAGTTTAGTAGTGAATACTAAGCCATAAAGGTAAGCTTAGTGCCGCAATCAGGGTGCAGAGTGACATAGTGATCGCCACCAGCCGCCCATCACCACCCATCCTTACGGCTAATACGTAGGTGGTAGAGGCTGTAGGTAGAGCAGCAAAGAGCAGCAGCATTTTTTGTTCAAGCGGACTTAACGGAATCACTGCATTGATAATTAACGCAGCAATAGGGCAAAGTAATAACTTGGTGACTATCATCCAACTAACTAAGCGCTGAGATCCTTGCAAAGCATGTAAAGAAAAAGAAGCTCCTACGCAGATTAAGCCCAAGGCCAAGGCGCTAGAGCCTAGTCGAGATATGGTAACGTCAATCGGGGTGGGTAGATTAAAGCCAGCTAGATTCCATGCTAGGCCCGACAAGGTACCAATAATTAACGGGTTTTTTAATAATGGGGTAAAGAGATTACTTTTATTTTGCTGTGCTAGGGTGGAAACAGCAGCGATATTGCCTAAAGGGACAGCAACGACAGCAATGACAGCCATGCTGCTTAAGGCAGCCTCGCCACCTATAGCACCCGCAATAGAAAAAGCCAGATAAGAATTAAAGCGATAGGCGCATTGTGCGACAGAGGCATGGCGCATACGGTCAGGCTTTAATATGGGAAGAGCAATAAATGACAGAATAACCCCTGATAAAATCACAAGTGCTGTGGCCAGCCCTAAGGTGGAAATCTGTTGAATGCTTAACTGGCTTTTTGCCATTGAGGAAAAAAGCAGAGCTGGAAATAAGAGGTAATAAACGAGTTTTTCTGCACCATTAAAAAAAGTAATTGGCAAAAAACTCCATCGTACTAATAGCAGTCCTAAAGCCATCAATAAAAAATCAGGCAGAATTAAAAAGAAAGTAGAGGCCATAGGACAAGTAAATAGAACGGTAAAAAAACACCCCAATAACCTGAGCAGTTGATTGGGGTGTGGATACCAAACAAATAAGGATTATGTGTCGAGTTTGCCTAAAAGTAAAAATTCCATCAAGGCTTTTTGTACGTGCATACGGTTTTCGGCTTCATCCCAGACTACGCTTTGTGGACCGTCAATGACCTCGGCGGTGACCTCTTCGCCGCGATGAGCAGGTAAACAATGCATGAATAGCGCGTCTTTAGCAGCCACTGCCATCATCTCTTTGTCAACGCACCATTCAGCAAACGCTTTGCGACGGACTTCGTTTTCGTCCTCGAAGCCCATGCTTGTCCAGACATCTGTGGTGACGAGGTGAGCGCCTTTACATGCCTCGATGGGGTCGTCAAACTCTTGGAAGACGGCAGCATCTGGATTACCAATTAATGAGCGATCCAGTTTATAGCCTTCTGGGGCAGAAATATGCAGTTTAAAACCGAGCATTTCAGCCGCTTGTAGCCACGTGTAGGCCATATTGTTGCCATCGCCAATCCATGCAACTGTTTTACCTTCGATGGAGCCATGGTGCTCAATGAATGTAAAAATATCAGCCAGAATTTGGCAAGGGTGGTATTCATTGGTTAAACCGTTGATAACGGGAACACGAGAGAATTCGGCAAAGCGCTCGATGCGGTCTTGGCCAAAGGTACGAATCATCACAATATCAACCATACGAGAAATGACACGAGACGTGTCCTCGATGGGCTCGGAGCGACCGAGTTGTGAGTCGTTGGTAGTGAGGTGAATGACTGCACCACCCATTTGGTACATGCCCGCTTCAAAAGAGACCCGCGTGCGCGTGCTGGCTTTTTCGAACACCATAGCAAGGGTGCGGTCATGCAAGGTCAAGTGGGGTTCGTAACGCTTAAAACGGTCTTTGATTAGGCGTGCGCGATCCAAAAGATAAAGCGTTTCGTCTTTAGTTAAATCATTAAACTGTAAGTAGTGCCGTATAGGGGCCGTTGCGTTCATACTAAACCTTAGCAAAAAATAATTAGCCAATTTAATATAATAGAGCAAAGTCAGCGTTACGCCTAGTCATAAGCATCAGAGAGATTTTGGTATTAGTAGGTGTAATGGGCGCAATAGGATACAATGTTGGATGAGGTGTGTTGAGCATATGCGCTGTTAATCCTTGGAATCCTATGTCTACAAAGCTAGTAATTCATGGTACGACTACTTCGGGGCAACGTTTTAGACCCAGCGATTGGGCGGAACGCTTGGCCGGGGTGATGTCTCAGTTTAGACCTGCCGGTTCGGTAGGTGGTCCTTTTACCTATTCGCCCTATGTGGTGCCACGTTTGATTGATGGTGTGCGCTGTGTGGTGGTTGATCCACGATTGCGGGACCTAGAGCCCTTAGCTTGGAAATTTGTTTGTGGTTTTGCCCAAGACAATGATCTACACACTACCGGTGTGGATATGGATTTTACCCGCGAATAGAATAACAACAACGATGTAGAGCCCTAACTTAAAAGTAGGGCTTTTTTTACGTTTGTTTGTGACTATAAAAACAAAAAGAGTGCTAAAAAGCACTCTTTTGTATCACATAGCCTATATGGTTAATGGGCTATATGGCTGACTCGGCCAATTAAACCCAGCCGCTTTAGGCAGCTAACGCCTTGATGGCGGAAGCTAGGCGGCTTTTTAGGCGAGCAGCCTTGTTCTTGTGAATGATGTTCTTGTCAGCAACGCGATCAATAATGCTGGAAGTTTTTTGGAAAACTTCGTTAGCAGCGGCTTGGTCACCGGCTTCGATAGCCTGACGTACGCGTTTGATGGAGGTACGCATCATGGAGCGCATGCTTGCGTTGTGTTTGTTACGCGCATCTGCTTGGCGTGCGCGTTTACGAGCTTGTGCTGTATTAGCCATATTTAATAAATAGTAAAAGGTTTAATTGGCAAAGACTAATAATATATATTATAGATGCGGCTTTGTAAAGTCGCGTAGTCTAAAGCCAAATAAAATAAGCATAAATCCGTAGCTCGCAGCACAGATACTTACGACTAAAAGTAAGCATAAGGCACGTAGCCACGGCGCGTAAGCCAGTGCAATCCAATCAATATAATGATTGGCCACTAGCAAGAGAGAGGTCATCACGGCAAGCGCGGGGATTAACCGTAGTATAAACCGTAGCCAGCCAGATTGGGGGCGATAAATGTGGCGTTTATACAATAAATATAATAAACACAGTGCATTTATGCTGGCACCTAGCCCAATAGAGAGCGCTAAGCCAGCGTGGGCAAAGCTTGGCACTAAAATTAAATTAAAAATTTGCGTTAAAACTAAGACCGCAATGGCGATGCGAACAGGTGTTTTTATGTCTTGACGAGCATAAAAAGCAGGGGCAAGGATCTTAATAGCCAGTAAAGCAAGCAAACCAATTGCATAGGCCATGACGGCGGTTTGGGTTTGAGCAACGTCGTCCGCACCAAATGCCCCGTAGTGAAACAAAGTGGCAACTAAGCCATCACTCAGTAATGCCAAGCCTAAAGCCGCCGGAATACCTAACATGATGACGAGACGTAACCCCCAGTCTAAAAGAGCTTGGTAACTGGTAGACTCATTTTTAGCGTAAGCGGCAGAGAGTTTGGGTAAAAGCACTGTACCCAACGCTACCCCAAGTAATGCCGTAGGGAATTCCATAAGGCGATCTGCAAAGGAGAGCCAGGTAACGCTACCAGACTGTAACCATGTAGCGATATTCGTGTTAATTAACAACGAGATTTGTGCCACGGATACCCCAAGGATAGCTGGGAGCATTTGTTTAATGACCCGTTTGACTAAGGGGTCTGTCCACGCTTGGATGATGCGCAGTGAAAAACGTGGCATCATGCCGAGTTTAGCTAACGCAATCCATTGCACACTGAGCTGAGCAACACCACCAGCCATAACACCTGCCGCTAAGGCGTAGATGGGAGGGTCAAAATAAGGGGCCGCAAAAACACTGGCTAAGATCATGGAGAGATTGAGCAAGATAGGCGTAAAGGCCGGAACAGCAAAACGACTCCATGTATTGAGGATGCCAGAGGCAAGGGCCACGAGAGACATACAAACAATATAGGGAAACATAAGCCGAGTCATCCATACTGCGGCTTCGAACTCGGTTTGCTTGTCTGCGGTAGTCATGCCGCTGGCCATAGCGCTAACCACCCACGGTGCAGCGACTATACCTAGGGCTGTGACTAGCATCAATGCGCTGGTTAGTGCCAGTGCTACACGGTTTAAGAGCTGCTTAACCTCAGACTCCGTCCCTGTGCTGCGCACCTCGCCCAAAATAGGTACAAAGGCTTGTGAAAAGGCCCCTTCGGCAAATAAGCGACGTAGTAAATTAGGAATGCGAAAAGCAACCCAAAAGGCATCACTGAGGGGGCCAGCACCAAAGCTTCGTGCAATTAAAATATCGCGCACTAGACCTGTAATGCGCGATAGTAAAGTTAAGCCGCTAATTAAAGCCGCTGAACGCAATAAACTCATAGATTATTTTGGTGCCATACGGATAGCACCATCCAAGCGGATGGTTTCACCATTGAGCATGTCGTTGTCAATGATACTAAAGACCAGTTTTGCATAGTCTTCAGGACGTCCTAAGCGGGAAGGGAAAGGGATGTCAGCGGCTAAGGAGTCTTGTACTTCTTGGGGCATACCAAAAACCATAGGCGTACCAAAGATGCCAGGTGCAATGGTGACACAACGAATACCAACACGAGATAAATCACGGGCGATAGGTAGAGTCATACCCGCAACACCAGCCTTAGAGGCGGCGTAAGCAGCTTGGCCGATTTGCCCATCAAAGGCTGCGACTGAAGCGGTATTAATGAGTACGCCGCGTTCACCGGTAGGCTCTGGCTCGTTTGAGCTCATGGCAAAGGCTGCTAAGCGACACATATTAAATGTACCAATGAGGTTGATGCTGACCACTTTTTGGAATAGATCCAAATCATGGGGAGCTTCGCGCCCAACAGTACGGGAAGCGGGGGCTATGCCTGCGCAGTTAACTAAGCCAAACAGAGGGCCTAGTGCTAGTGCAGCATCAATTACTTTTTGTCCATCTTGCGCACTGGTGACATCACAATGAACATAGGTTTGACCTAGTTCGGCGGCTAAGGCTTGGCCTGCTTCGTCTTGGATGTCAGCGATGACTACTTTGGCGCCGTTTTCTACTAACATTTTTACACTGCCAGCACCCAAGCCAGATGCGCCACCGGTAACTACAAATACTTTATCTTTGATTTGCATAGGATTTCCTAATGTAAAAAATCCGGCGCGAAGGCCGGATTAATGGAGGAGCTTAAGATTTAAGAGCCTCTAGAATACGATTTCGTATTTCATCTACAGAGCCAACACCTGCAATTTTAATATATTTAGGTGCTTTTGCATCGCCTGAGTTTGCCCAGTTGGAGTAGTAGTCAACAAGGGGGCGAGTTTGGTTTTGGTAAACCTCTAGGCGATTACGAACGGTGTCCTCGCTGTCATCATCTCGTTGGATCAGATCTTCGCCTGTAACGTCATCTTTGCCTTCGACTTGAGGCGGGTTAAAGGTGACGTGGTAAGAGCGGCCGCTGGCAGGGTGCACACGACGACCGCTAATACGGTCAATAATGTTTTCTGCTGGCACATCGATTTCGATGACATAGTCTAAAGACACACCCGCATCTTTCAGCGCATCGGCTTGAGGAATTGTGCGTGGAAAACCATCAAACAAATACCCACTAGCACAGTCGGCGTCTAGCAGGCGGTCGCGTACCAGTCCGATGATAAGATCATCTGATACCAGACCTCCCGCATCCATGATCTTTTTGGCTTCGATGCCTAAAGGGGATTGGGCTTTAACAGCGGCGCGTAACATGTCACCAGTAGAGATCTGAGGGATGTTGAATTCCTCAGTGATAAAAGCAGCTTGCGTGCCTTTCCCGGCTCCGGGAGGCCCTAGTAGAATCAGGCGCATAATGTCCTCTTTTAAATAGATATTTGACGTACTAAATGCACAGTGCCAAAACATTCAGATGTGTATGTTTTGGCTGCTAAATTAATAGGCAAAACCTTGTTTATAACCGATTTTGAAAAATTTCGCGCACCTTATCTAAATCAGCAATAGTATCCACCCCTTGAGCAGGGGCTGTAGGACTAACGTAGACATAAATGTCATAGCCGTTTTCCAATGCACGCAACTGCTCAAGGGATTCATGGATTTCTAATGGCCCCCGAGATAGATGAGGGAACTGGCGCAGAAAGCTAACACGGTAGGCATAAATGCCAATGTGATGCAGTGCACCTAAGTTGTTTGCCATAACATGTGGGTTTTCTTGCATGGCATCACGCGCCCAAGGGATGGGGGCACGTGAAAAATATAAGGCTTGGCCGCTTAGACCACAGACTACTTTAACGCTATTTGGGTTGAAAAAGTCTGCATCTTTAGTATAGGGGGTTGCCACTGTAGCAATAGCGGCATTTGGGTTTTGTTGTAGCTGAGCGGCAACGGCATTGATGACCTCAGGCTCAATCAGGGGCTCATCGCCTTGAATATTTACGATAACAGCACTGTCGTCTAGTTCAAGTAACTGGACTGCCTCTGCTAATCGATCCGTACCGGTAGGATGCGTGTCTTTAGTTAGCACAAAATCAAAACCGTAGGGGCTGACCGCATCGGCGACTTGCTGGCTATCTGTTGCGATATAGATAGCCGTGGCCTCTGATTTTTTAACCTGTTCCGCTGTGCGGACAATCATGGGTTTACCCACGATGTCAGCCAATGGCTTATTGGGTAAACGCGTCGACGCCAAGCGTGCCGGAATAATCGCAATAAAAGACATATTAAGTCTCAGAGGAGGACAAGGAAATAGCTTCGCTTTGGAGCATAAGAGGGATACCGTCACGAATAGGAAAGGCTAGCTGATCGGCTTTGCAGACCAGTTGTTGTTGCTCGCGATTATGGTCTAGCTTGCTTTTGCATAAAGGGCAAACAAGGACTTCAAGTAAATGTGATTCCATAGTGTTCTCTGTTAAATCAGTCTAGTCGTTCTATTTCGTGTAATTGTTGTTGTAGGTCAAACAACCAATCTGTAGGTGTAAATTGTGGTTTGACGTGCACCACCCAAATCCGAGGATCGCTGATGGATTTACATTTTACGGCATCTTTAGCTGTAATAAGCAGTTGTTGAGTATTTAATTGCTCGAATAAGGCAGCCGTAGGCTGAGCGTGGTCAGGGAGTGCGATGTGATGCTGTAACGGTATACCGAACTGCTCCAACATACTAAAAAAACGCTTTGGTTGTCCAATAGCAGCTAGAGCTGCAGTGCTTTTATGAGCATTCATAGAGAGCCAGTCAGCAGCGTCGATTTTTTTCCCAGTACGTAGATGCTCAAAATAGTTAGGCCATAAACGCATTGTGATGCAGCGATTTTTTAGTGCTGGGAGTGGGGTGGTGGGCAGTTGTTGCTGTGGGGCTAATTGGGTAATAAGCCAGTCGGCCTGAGTTAAACGATGTGGAGGCTCCCTTAATGGCCCAGCGGGTAAAACCAAGCCATTAGCAATGCCCCTGCCATCCTGAACAATGATCTCTATGTCTCTGGGCAGGGCTTGGTGTTGTAAGCCATCATCAGCAATGACTACATTGATTTCTGGATGAGTGTCACACAAGGCTTGCAGTGCTTGGACTCGTTTTGGGTGTACGGCTACGGGTACTCCACTCTGTTGGGCTAGCAAGGTGGGCTCATCACCAAACTGACTGGCATCGAGTTGACCTTGCCCCACACGAGCGTTACCGGTGATCGTGACCCCATAGCCGCGACTGATAATGCCTGGACGATATCCCTGAGCTTGGAGAAATTCACACAGGGCAAGTACCACTGGGGTTTTACCTGCTCCACCTACAATAATATTGCCTACAACAATAATAGGCGGGGGGCTAAAAGATAGTGAGGCACGGGACTGAGTATTTTTGTGCTGTATATATCGTTCAGCGCAAAAGCTAAGTGGTCGTAATAATAAACTCATTACGCCACGTCGCCCCCATTGACGGTGCAACCATTGCTCTAGGTGTGCTTGAACGCTCATTCTTGAGTCGCAAAACTAATTTGTTCAAATTGCGCATTACGCGCAGATTCTAAGGCGTGTACTACCGTCGCATGCCGTGTGTTTTCATCCGCATAAATAAGCAGTGATTTTTTATTATCGAGGGCTTCGAGGGCATCGGAGACGCTGCTTTGTGCTTGGCTTAGCAATCGACCATTGAGTGCATATTGACCGTCTTGGCTAATAGCTAATACGTGGCTGTCTTGAACTAACTGTTGGGAGCCTGCAGAAGGAAGTTGTACAGGGATTTCTTGGAGTTGGCTAAAGGTGGTGGTCGCCATCACAAAAATGAGCACCACTAATAAAATGTCAATGAGCGGGATAAAGTCCACAGCAATATCGTCTTGATCACGATGTTTAGCACGGAAGTTCATAGACGTTGTTCTATAAAGCGATTTAAGCGACTGGCTTCAATTTCTAGGCGATGCAACAGATAATCGCAACGGGAACGATAATAACGATGGGCGATTAGGGCAGGAACAGCGATTAAAATACCGAAGCCTGTGTTATAGAGTGCCATGGAGATGCCTTGGGCCAGTACGGATGGATCACTGCCTTGGGGGTTGTATGAGGCAAAGATTTGAATCATACCAACTACTGTGCCAAATAAGCCCAGTAAGGGGGCAATAACGGCGACTGTCCCTAAGGCGGGTAAGTATCGACTAAGCTGAAAATGGACGATAGACCCGGCCTCTTCGGCGGCTTGGCGACGTAGCGGTTCAGGCTGATCTTTGGTTTCAAGCAAATGAGCATAAATCAGTCCCAGTGCACTGTTTTGGCGTAGACGTTGCAGTTGTTCCGGGCTAATGGGGCTGGGGGCTTGAGCCAGATCAAAGGCAAGGTCTCGGGCGCTGGGATTGAGGATTTTATGACTGCGTAGGCTCAGGCCTTTTTCTATAATAAGAGCCAACCCAATGATAGAGCACAGTAATAAAAACCAAATCGGCCAGCCAGCAGCTTGAATGATACTAAGCACAAGTTATTCCTTTTGCATGATGTCTACCATCATCCATTTTAAGGCAAAATAATGATTTTGCGCGCTATTTTGGTGTTATCCACAGAATGTGTGGATAACATGGATTAAAGTAGAGCCAAAGTCTTATACAATCGGAGACTCACTGGACTGTATAGTCATTGCTCAGCTTATTTGTAATGAGGTGTAAGTTTGTATTCTAGCTCTAATTCATCGTCAACGACGTTAACGGTTAGCCAGCTTAACCGTCAGGTGGCTCAATTGTTGGAGCAACAGCTTGGACGTATTTGGGTTGAGGGCGAAATATCTAATTTTACCTCTGCGGCTTCTGGGCATTGGTATTTTACGATTAAAGATGACCGCGCGGCAGTGAAAGCCGTCATGTTTCGAGGTCGTGCTGCTCGCGTAGGTTTTATGCCTAAAGCAGGCGAAAAGTATCGCTTTTATGCTGCGGTGACGATGTACGAACCGAGAGGCGACTATCAGCTTCAGGTCGAAAGCATGGAGCGGGCAGGCATAGGTGATCTCCATGCCCAGTTTGAACAGCTAAAAAACAAATTAGCAGCAGCTGGTTTGTTTGATGCCGAGCATAAAAAACCACTCAGACCGATGCCACGCCGTGTAGGAGTCGTAACGTCTTTAGCGGCGGCTGCGTTACGAGATGTAGTTACAACGATGCAGCGCAGAGCCCCCCATGTACAGGTGTATATTTATCCTGCAGCGGTCCAAGGCGCAGAGTCAGCCCAACAGCTATGTCTTGCTTTAGGACAGGCAATTGCAGATAACCAGGTGGATACGCTTTTGCTTGTGCGTGGGGGTGGCAGTCTTGAGGACTTATGGAGCTTTAATGATGAGCATTTGGCTAGGTTGATCTATGCGAGCCCTATTCCAATTATCAGTGGGGTAGGCCATGAGACAGATTTTACCATTGCTGATTTTGTTGCCGATGTGCGTGCACCTACGCCTACTGCGGCAGCCGAGTTATGTTGCACGAGCCATGCGCAAAGTAACGCCGATTTACTAGGGGTATTACGACGTTTGCAGCAGTGTCAGGATAGAATTTTAGAGAGGGCCAGTTTGCGATTAGATCGTACTACTGCTCGATTGGTTTCACCACAACAGCGTTTAGGTCAGATGCGGCAGCGTTTACATTTGACAGAACAACGATTGCAAAGCGTATCCGTTCTTCACCGCAAACAACAGCAACTAGATCATGCATGGCATCGATTACGGCGCTGTTTGCCCGATATTCGTCCCATGAAACAACGGGTTCACGAACTGCCACTACGTTTGTTACAATCCCAACTCTTAGTGCTGCGCCAAAAGAAACAAGCCTTACATGTGGCAGAGCACACATTAGATGCGCTTAGCCCTTCTGCTGTTTTGGATCGTGGTTATGCCATTGTTCGTAATGACAATGGCGCTATTATTAAAAACTCATTAGATGTGAATGCTAATGAACAGTTACAGATACAGTTGGCACAAGGCCATCTGCTTGTTAAGCTAAAACAAAAGCACGATTTGCTTTAAACAACAACGCTAAATTATTAGCACAACTTTGAAGGAACTAAACATGGCTTTTACCCTTCCTGAATTACCTTACGCACTAGACGCGTTGGCTCCACATATCTCCAAAGAGACATTGGAATATCACTACGGTAAACATCATCAAACCTACGTTACGAATTTGAACAACCTTGTCGAAGGCACAGATATGGCTAACGACTCCCTAGAAGATATCGTTAAGAAATCTTCTGGTGGTGTGTTCAATAACGCGGCCCAAGTTTGGAATCACACGTTTTACTGGAACAGCTTGTCCCCGAACGGTGGTGGCGAGCCCACAGGTGCTTTGGCTGATGCCATTAACGCCAAATGGGGTAGCGTTGATAACTTCAAAGCTGAATTCAACAAATCAGCAGCTGGTAACTTTGGTTCAGGCTGGACGTGGTTGGTTAAAAAGGCAGATGGTTCCGTAGATATCGTTAACACGAGCAATGCCGCTACACCATTGACAACTGACGACGTGGCGTTGTTGACCTGTGACGTATGGGAACATGCTTACTACATCGACACACGTAACTCCCGTCCTCAATACCTAGAAAATTTCTGGAAGTTGGTTAACTGGGATTTTGCTGCTAAAAACTTCGGTGCTTAATTAACTCCGTTGTTTGATAGCAAAAAGCCTCGTTCAGTTATGGACGAGGCTTTTTTATTAATTTTACTGCGCAATGCGTAGCTCAATGAGTTTTGAGTCCTCAGGATAATGCAGTTTGATAAAGCTAAAGATGGATTCGGCCGTTGTTGTTTGGATACGATCTGCATAGCGTAAGTCACTGGGGTGATCATCAAAAGCAACTTGAGCCTTAAACATCCGCCCGCCTAAACGTTTAAAGGTATTAATTTTTAGCTCTGAAGACTCAAAGCCATTCGTTTTTAACCAGGCTTGGGCTTGCTCTCGATTTTTTAGTTCAGTGTCTGTATTTATCGCACCTGCTAACGTTTCTAACAGCCATTGATTCGAGTTTTGGTATTTGGTTGAATAGGGATAGGCCGTTAGGCTGTATTTCGGCTCATGAAAAAATGTTGGGTTAGCGTGTAATTGAGCCACTAATCGTTTGGCAACAGCCTCTGGTAACGGCAGAATCGCCCCTTGATATAAATACAAGTCATCGGAATAGAACTCCATTAGACCTTGTAGAAATATGCCTGAGCTATCTGTACCGCAGCCATTGAGTAGATGATAGACGTCGTAGCTTTCTCCCTTTGGATTAGGAGTGGCAATAGCTAAGTGTGAGTAGCTAAGCCCATACTCACTGAGATCTTGGCCTATGCGGCCAATAATATAGGCTTGACGTCCTTGGGCATCCATCAGTTCAGCCGTTTTGGTAGCTAGCGCCGCAGACATCCCTAATTGCTCGGCAGTGGGTGTATAGGGTTCGCAGGTTTGGCCTGCCATAACAGAGTTTAACGACCCAGCGACGAGCAGTGTCGCAATAGCTAAAAGCCATTTTTTTGCTTTCATGAGCTGGCGAACTTATAAAGGTTGGTTTTTAGAAAGCCCCGTTGGTGCTGTCGCACCCGTCGTCACAGCCATTGGCTTTCCATCGACAGTAATTACCATTGCACCACCGGTAGTAGGTTGACCGGCAAGGGTCATGCCAGGCTGTAGATGGTGTTTTTCAACGGTGTCTACGGGTAGATCCATACGAATGATCTCACCGTTTTTTTGACGGGCTTCTATGCGACGGGCATTGCGCTCATGTGCTTCGCTGATACTTGTGATGGTGGCTGAGAACGCCTCGCCAACTGCCATGCTTGCTACGCTGCTAGCCTCTGCTGCTGCGCCAGACACAATGACAGGGACTGCAATAATAGCGACGGCAGAGGCGGCACTGGCTTCGCTAGCGGTAGATTGGGCCGAAGCACTAAAAGAAGAAACAAGAGCGGCAACAGTTGCCAACGTCAGAAGTGATTTACGCATACTCATCCTAGTAGGTAGTTTTGTTGCGAGTATAGCGAAAAAAATATGGCTCATTCGAGGTAGACATAAATCTTTACTTCTTAAGAGAAAAAGCATTTCATCTAAACAGTTTGCTCTTGATTATCATGGTCTAGGGGAAATCGCCTATGAAAAATACGACCGTATATTGGACATTTCACCTAAAATCATTAACGTGATACTGTATAGGCTTAAAATACAGAAAATTTGTGTCATGTCATTATAGGAGACAACATGAGCGACGCTTTTATTTGTGATGGTGTACGTACCCCTTTTGGGCGTTATGGCGGCAGTCTAGCAGCGGTACGAGCCGATGATTTAGGTGCTGTACCGTTACGTGCACTAATGGAACGTTATCCGAATGCAGACTGGACTCAGGTGGATGATATTCTCTATGGTTGTGCGAATCAGGCCGGAGAGGACAACCGTAACGTAGCTCGTATGTCTGCTTTATTGGCAGGGCTGCCGATTGATGTACCTGGTATGACAATTAATCGATTGTGTGGCTCTGGCATAGACGCCATTGGTTCAGCTGCACGAGCTATACGTGCCGGTGACGCCCAGTTCATGTTAGCCGGTGGTGTAGAGAGCATGAGTCGAGCTCCTTTTGTGATGCCTAAAGCGACATCAGCATTTAGTCGTGATAATGCGGTATATGACACAACGATTGGTTGGCGTTTTATTAACCCGGTACTAAAGGCTCAGTATGGCGTGGATTCGATGCCTGAAACGGCTGAAAACGTAGCAGATCAGTTCAATATTAATCGTGCTGATCAAGATGCTTTTGCTTTACGTAGTCAACAGCGTACTGCTGCAGCCCAAGCGGCAGGTATTTTGGCTCAGGAAATTACGCCAGTATATATTCCTCAACGCCGAGGCGAAGCGATTTGTATCGATACTGATGAGCATCCTCGTGAAACCACATTAGAAAATCTAGCTAAACTGCGTCCGTTTGTACGTGCGGATGGCACGATTACTGCAGGTAATGCCTCCGGGGTTAACGATGGCGCTGCTGCACTGATCGTTGCTTCTGAAGCGGCAGCTAAACAGCATGGGTTTACGCCTAAAGCACGCGTAGTCGCTATGGTTAATGCTGGTGTGGAGCCGCGCATCATGGGAATAGGCCCTGAGCCTGCTACACGTAAAATTCTGCAGTTAACCGGCCTAACTTTAGACCAAATTGATGTCATCGAATTGAACGAAGCATTTGCCTCCCAAGGTTTAGCTGTATTACGTGGCTTGGGTTTAGCAGATGATGATTCGCGCGTTAATATCAATGGCGGAGCGATTTCGTTAGGTCACCCATTGGGAGCCAGTGGTTCCCGAATTGTGATTGCGGCAGTGAATCAATTGCAACGCAGTAATGGTCGTTATGCATTGTGTACGATGTGTATCGGTGTGGGTCAGGGTATTGCTATTTTGCTTGAGCGTGTATAGGTACTGATTCCGCGTGTTAATCAAAAGGCTCCCACTATCATCTAAATTGTGCGAGATACCCCGTCATTCATGGCGGGGAGGGATAGCACGGGTCACGTAGTGACCCCCTTTGTT
>NZ_CANRIC010000040.1:0-19952 GCF_947630565.1 uncultured Paenalcaligenes sp. | reverse complement strand
CTGACAACTGGTTTCCCATATTGTGCTGACGCTCTAAGAGCCGTGGAAAAAACTCAAATACTTTTTCTGGACTCCAGGTATATGCACTATTTGGATTTCTCTGTGCAGCAAAAGCCGTTAAGTGTTCTTTTACAGTTAAGTTAGGAAAACAATGACGGCCCTCGGGCACAATAGCAATACCAGCACGCGCAATTTTATCTGGCGTCCAGCCATTAATTTTCTGTCCATCAAAATGGACTTCGCCTCCACGGATGGGCAATAGTCCTAATACGGTTTTAAGTAAGGTGCTTTTACCCATGCCGTTACGACCAAGTACGGTCACAACCTGTCCTGATTGAATACTAAGATCTACCCCAAACAGGACTTGGCTGGCACCATAGCCACCCTGCAGCTGTTGTGTCTGTAGAATCATGCCGCCTCCGTACTTTCATCACCTAAATAGGCATTTTTTACATCTTGATTATGCCGAATCTCATCTGGTGTCCCAGAGGCAATAATTTGCCCTGCAACTAATACTGAAATTCGATCAGCCAAACGGAACACCGCCTGCATATCATGCTCTACAAGCAACATAGAGGCCTTGCCTCGCATAGACTCAATGAGCTCTGTTAACCGTAAGCTCTCATCAGGTCCCATGCCTGCCATTGGCTCGTCTAATAACATCACCACTGGGTTAGCAGCTAAAGACAAGGCAAACTCCAGTTTACGTTGTTCCCCATGGGGTAAATTAGCGGCCTGAGCAGACCACAAACTACGGTCTATGGCGCATTCTTGGGCCAGTTTTTTCGCCTTTACTAAGAGCTCAGCCTCACTATCACGTGTACGCCAAAACCGAAAACTACTGCCTGTTGCGGCTTGGACTGCTAAGAGCAGGTTTTCTAAAACGCTGTACTGACCAAAAACATTTGTTACCTGAAAAGAGCGAGCTAAACCGGCGGCAACACGTTCATGAGCTTTTAGCGCCGTGATGTCCTCACCATTTAAAAACAATTGCCCACTATCAGATCGTAAGGTGCCTGCTAACTGATGAATTAGCGTCGACTTGCCCGCCCCGTTCGGTCCAATTAAGCCATGAATTTCACCCGCATGCAGTTCAATAGACACGCCATTTGTTGCATGCAAAGCACCAAAATGCTTGTGTAGGTTTTCGGACCTAAAGACGATGTTTGAAGAGTTAGTTGTCGTCATACACCACCTTTTTCTTATCAAATAACCCTGCCAACCCTTTGGGCGCAGCAAACACCACAATAAGCAATAAAATACCCAAAGGTAAATGCCAGAACTCGGTCCAATTACGAAGTAGCTCCTCTAGAACTAACATGACTGTTGCCCCAGCCACACCGCCAAACATTAACCCCATTCCACCCACCAATACCATAATGAGAAGGTCAGCGGATTGGGTCCAATGCATTAAGCTAGGTGACACAAATAGATTGTGGTTTGCGAGCAATGCCCCAGCCAACCCCATCAGCGCACCGCTTAAGGTATAAGCCACTAATTGAATACCATATACTGGGTAGCCTAGGGCTTGCATACGGCTTGGGTTTTCGCGGCAACCCATTAATGCATGACCAAACCTAGATTCAATAATGCGTTTAAATAATAAAAACGCGATGATGACTACTGCTAAAACCACATAATAAAACTGCATGTCATCACTCAGGTCCAAGCCAGGCAAGGTCGAGTATTCGTAGAGATTCATCCCGTCCTCACCACCATACTGGCGTAGCGAGATAAAGAGGTAATAAATCATTTGAGCAAAAGCGAGTGTAATCATGATGAAATACACGCCTTTGGTACGTAATGAAATAGCCCCTGTCACCAATGCCAAAACCGCAGCCAACAACATTGCGACAGGCCAAACAATAAAGGCGGAATAAACTCCGGCCTCGGCTAGAATACCGACCGCATAAGCACCGGCGCCAAAGAAAGCAGCATGTCCCAGCGCAACCAGCCCACCATAACCTAACACTAGGTTTAGCGCACTGGCCGCCAAGGCATAAATCAGAACTCGGCGCACAAAAGAAATATAGAACTCAAGTCCAAATATAGGTGCAACCAAGGGGAAAGCGATTAGCAAGGCAAAGGCTAAGAAAATCCAAATACGATATTTAGTCATGGTCAGCCTCGTGCAGGAAATAGTCCGGCTGGCTTAACCACAAGTACCACCGCCATTAATAAGTAAATAGACATCGCCGCTAAGGTAGGCCCTACGCTAGAAGCGACATCTGCGGGAAAAACAAAACGCAATAGCATCGGTAAAAAAGCACGGCCCGCCGTATCTACCATACCGACTAACAACGCCCCCACAAAAGCACCACGAATAGAGCCAATACCACCAATCACAATACAAACCAAGACCAGAATGAGAATGTCTTCCCCCATACCAATTTGTACGGCATTGATAGGACCTAGCATCGCACCCGCTAAAGCAGCTAAAGCTGCCCCTAAAGTAAAAATCCCCAAAAATAGCACGGGCACACGAACACCCATCAAGGTTGCCATTTGACGATTTGAAGCACCTGCCCGAACTAAAACACCTGCTCTGGTCCGTGTCACAAAAGCATAGAGCCCTACTGCGACCAATAAACCAACAGCGATAATCAGTAATCTAAAGGCAGGATACATAAAGTCAGGCAACAGCTGCACCGGACCAGACAACGCCTCTGGCATATTTAACATCATGGGGGCAGGGCCCCAAATCATTTTCACTAGGTCGTTCGCAATTAAAATAACGGCATAACTACCTAATACCTGTGCTAAATGGTCACGTACAACTAATCGACGCATTAGAGCCAGTTCGAGAACAATGCCCACCACCGCCGTGACGCCAACTGCAATTAATACAGCCAATGTAAAAGAGCCTGTACGCTGCATGGCCTCGGCGGCCACATAGGCTCCCGCCATATAGAGGGAGCCGTGGGCCAAGTTCATGATATCCATGATGCCGAAAACTAAGGTTAAGCCTGCGGCAATCAAAAACAACATCAAACCAAACTGCAAACCATTTAACAGCTGCTCTGCAACTAATATGAGCGACATACTGTTATGTACCTTTTAATTAGGTGTGAAACAAAAAACCAACATTATTAGCTTTGGTATTACATCTGGCACTCATCAACATATACGTCTTGATAACTATCAAAAATGGTGCCAACCAAACGGTTAGTTAGTACGCCGTCCGCATCACGCTCTACGACTCGTAAGTAGTATGGCTGAATAGGAAAATTATTTTTACCGTAGGTAAATTTACCACGCACCGACTCGTAATCCGCAGATTTTAATGCCTCTAAAACTGCCTTTTTGTCCTTGACCTTGCCATCGACCTTAGCCGCCGCTGCGTCCATCGCCATGATGGCATCATAGGCTTGCGCTGCATAAACAGACGGGTAACGACCGTCGTAGCTTTGACGGAAGGCATCCACAAAGGTTTTATTTGCTGGCACATCTAAATCATGAGCCCACTGTGCTGTATTAAACATGCCTTCGATGGGATCACCCACGGCTTGAATAATATCGGAATCCCCAGAGAAGCCTGGACCAATTAATACCGTATCTTTATTTAGGCCAGCCGAGACAAATTGCTTAATGAAATTAATACCCATGCCACCAGGTAGGAAAAAGAATACGGCTTCGGGTTTATTGGCTCGGATTTGAGCTAATTCGGCGGCATAATCAATTTGGCCTAGCTTGGTGTAGATTTCCTCGCTTGGCGTTTTGGCGTAACCTCGTTTAAAGCCAGTCAATGCATCTTTACCTGCCGGATAATCAGGCGCAAGGATAAACACCTTTTCATAGTTACGATCAGCAGCGACCTTACCAGCAGCCTCGTGGAATGCATCATTTTGATATGACACACCAAAGAAGTACGGATTACATTGTTTACCTGCTAATTGGCTAGGACCTGGGTTTGCGGTTAGGAAAGGAATCTCTGCTTTAAATAAGGCGGGGCCTACGGCTAAGGCTACGTTAGAGCCCACAGGACCTGTAAAGAAATCAATTTTATCGCGTTGAATGTATCGGTTAACTAACTGACGAGCCTGATCTGGGTTTCCTGCCATATCTTGCTGCAGAAACTCTGCTGGATGGCCACCTAGTTTACCGTCCAATTGCTTAATGGCTAAATTAATACCATCACGAATCTCTGCGCCTACGGCAGCAAAAGGCCCTGAACTATCGCTGGCTATACCTACTTTGATCGTATCAGCAGACACTAAGGCTGGACTCATACCAGCGGTGGTTAAGGCTAAAGTTGCGACAAAACGTTTCATTGTTATCTCCGAATTTTTATTTTTTGAATCAAAAGCTAATCGCTATAAGAACCAATGGGAATTAGTTTAGTTGTAAATTACTTTTGCACCTACAGGGGGTTTTACTTACAGGGTAAGCCCTTGCTTGCAGAATTAAAAAAACACAAAAAAGCCCTCGCTTTCACGAGGGCTAATTGACGGCAGCTTAATAAGCTAAGTAGTTATTTTTTAAAGAAAAACGCATCATCAGAGAAATCCACGTGCACGGTATCACCATCTGCAAAGTCACCTTGCAAAATAGATTTAGCCACTGGGTTTTCTACATATTGCTGTATAGCGCGTTTCAGCGGTCTAGCACCAAATAAAGGATCAAAACCAACTTTAGCAATCTCAGCCAAAGCTGACTCTGAGACCTGTAACTGCAAATGGCGATCCGCCAGACGCTGTCCTAAACGTTGTAACTGAATATTGGCGATAGATTGAATATGTTTCGCATCTAAAGAATGGAATACAACCACCTCATCAATACGATTTAAAAATTCAGGTCGGAACGCCATTTTCACCTCTTCCCAAACGGCCTCTTTTACCTGTTCATAAGGTGCACCTTGCATCTGCTGAATATGCTGAGAACCTAAGTTAGAAGTCATGATGATGACCGTGTTACGGAAGTCAACAGTACGACCCTGTCCATCGGTTAAGCGTCCATCATCAAGCACTTGTAAAAGCACATTAAAGACATCAGGGTGCGCTTTTTCGACCTCATCAAGCAAAATAACGCTATATGGCTTACGGCGCACGGCCTCGGTTAAATATCCACCCTGCTCGTATCCCACATATCCAGGAGGCGCTCCAATCAAACGAGCAACTGAGTGTTTTTCCATAAACTCCGACATATCAATACGAATTAAATGATCTTCGGAATCAAATAAAAACCCAGCAAGCGCTTTAGTTAACTCTGTTTTTCCTACTCCAGTAGGACCTAAAAACAGAAAAGAGCCGTAAGGACGATCGGGGTCAGATAAACCAGCTCGAGAACGACGAATCGCATCTGACACTAAGCTCACGGCCTCATCCTGACCAATCACGCGTTGATGCAAATGTGACTCCATCTGCAATAGTTTTTCACGCTCGCCCTGCATCATACGAGACACAGGAATACCAGTAGCTCTGGATACAACCTCTGCGATTTCCTCCACACCCACCTGAGTGCGTAATAACTGAGGTCTATCATTATCATCTGCTTGCTCTTTATTCTGTTCGGCAGATTTTAAACGCTCTTCGAGCTGAGGCAATTTCCCATATTGCAATTCAGCCAGCTTTTCAAACTGTCCTTTGCGTTGATACTCGGCCATTTCAGCTCGTAAGGCTTCAATTTCCTCTTTAATAGACTGAGTACCTTGTACTGCGGCTTTTTCTGCTTTCCAGATTTGGTCATAATCATCGTACTGACGCTGCAATACCAGTAATTCGTCCTCAATAGCTTGTAGGCGTTTTTTAGAGGCATCGTCTTCCTCTTTACGGACTGCTTCGCGTTCAATTTTTAACTGAATCATTCGGCGATCCAGTTTATCCATGACCTCAGGCTTAGAGTCTATCTCCATGCGGATACGTGCTGCTGCCTCATCAATCAAATCAATCGCCTTATCGGGCAAGAATCGATCTGTGATATATCGATTAGACAATTCAGCCGCTGCCACAATAGCGGGGTCTGTAATAGCAACACCATGGTGCAGTTCATAGCGCTCTTGTAAGCCACGTAAAATTGCAATCGTCGATGCCACATCAGGCTCATCGACTTGAACGCGCTGGAAGCGGCGCTCCAACGCGGCATCTTTTTCTATGTACTGTCGATACTCGTCTAAGGTCGTTGCACCAATACAGTGAATTTCACCACGAGCTAGGGCAGGCTTTAGCATATTACCGGCATCCATTGCACCATCTGCTTTACCGGCACCAACCACCATATGAATTTCGTCAATGAAAAGGATAGTTTGGCCCTCGTCTTGAGCTAATTCTTTAAGAACAGCTTTAAGGCGCTCTTCAAACTCACCCCGGAACTTAGCCCCTGCTAATAAGGCAGCTAAGTCTAGGACCAAAAGGCGTTTTCCTTTTAAGTTTTCAGGTACTTCATTGTTAACAATACGCTGCGCTAACCCTTCGACGATAGCGGTTTTACCTACACCTGGCTCACCAATCAGTACCGGGTTATTTTTCGTTCTACGTTGTAGAATTTGAATTGAGCGACGAATCTCATCATCACGTCCAATCACGGGGTCCAGTTTGCCTAGTCGAGCCCGTTCAGTAAGGTCTGTCGTGTATTTAGATAAGGCCTCTCGATTTGACTCGCCCTCTGCATCTGTGACGCTTGAGCCACCTCGAACCGCATCAATGGCCGAAGCCAATGCTTTTTGCTGTAAGCCTGCATCACGCAGAATTTGACCCACTCGACCTTTATCTTTAGCTACCGCCAATAAAAAAAGTTCGCTAGCCACATACGTGTCACCACGCTGGGTCGCATCCTTATCTGCTTCGGTGAGCGCATTTTGTAATTCACGACTAATACGTAAATTACTTTCCCCACCTTCTACTTGGGGTAATGCTGCTAAATAGTTTGTTAATTCATTTTTCAGACGTGGAACTGCTGCCCCTGCTCGGGCTAATAAACTGCTGGCACCAGAATCGGTGTCATCCAATAATGCCATCACCACATGGGCAGGCTCTAAGTAAGCATGTTTTCCCTGAACGGCTAGGGTCTGAGCAGTACCCAAAGCCATTTGAAACTGAGTCGTTAATTTATCTATACGCATAAGGTGTTATTACCTATAAAAGTGGCACAGCCCTGCGTGATACATTTACTTTCGCAAACCGTGCTTATGTTCTGAACTTAATTTATATATCTTGCCAATCGCTGTTTTTTCAAGAGCTAACACATATATATTGCTCTACCCTGTCTATAATTAAGTAGCAATAAAACAACAGTAAGGCGATAAGACCCCTGTTTTCGCTCTATCAGAGCACAGCAATGAGGCTATTTTCATGCTAAATACCAGTCTCAAACCTTATCCCATACAGAAAAAGCTACAATTAACGTTGATTTGTCTCAAGACAAATACATTTATTCGCTGGAGCCACATCAATTTATGCAAAAACGTATCCCTGTCACCCCAGACTCAATGCGTTGCTCAACATGTATGTTAAGCGAGCTTTGTTTACCTTTAGGTATGCCGGCTCCGGAGCTAAATAAACTAGACGAGCTCATACAAGAACGCATTCGTCTCACCAAAGGATCTCCTCTGTTTCACTTAGGAGATCACGTTGATGCTGTCTACGCATTGCGTTCAGGTAGTATTAAAACCCAACTCGAAGACTCCACCGGACAAGTCCAAATTACCGGATTTTTATTACCTGGTGAAATTATTGGGATGGACGGCCTACTCAATAACGAACATGTATCGCATGCCATCGCTCTCGAAGACAGTGAGGTCTGTGTCATGCAGCTCAATGACTTTGATCGCCTATCATTGCAACTACCCATGCTGCAGACGCAGTTACGTCGTTTAATGAGCAAAGAAATTAACCGCTCTCATAGCATTATGATGACCTTAGGGGCGCTACGATCAGAACAACGTCTTGCCGCCTTTCTGCTCAATATGTCAGACCGCCTTACTGCCTTAGGTTATTCGCCCTATGAGTTTTTGTTGCGCATGAGCCGAGAAGAAATCGGTAATTTTCTTGGTCTAACCCTAGAAACAGTAAGCCGTCTTTTCTCACGTTTTGCTAAAGAAGGACTACTTCAGATTCAGCAGCGAGAGGTAAAACTATTAAATCTACCTGCTCTACACGCCTTAGCGGGTACAGAATGCCCTACCCATTCGTATTGATAGTTATAGCTAAAGCCCTAATAAAAAAACCATCGTACTCATTAAAGACGATGGTTTTTTTATATCTGATTTCACTATCTGTTTACAGGAGCTGACTCTACCTGTTCTACTTTGGCCTCTGGTAGCACCTGCAGGCCTTTGCGGATAGCACCCGATAAGGGCTGATCAAAATTACTGAAAGCCAAGTAGATAGTGAACAAACATGCCACCACTACAATAGCGGGCCCAGACATTAAAATCCAAGGCCAAGGTTCTTTATACCAAGGTTGAGTGTCTTCTCTTAAAGCGGCGCGCATCACAAGTTTCCTTTAATTGGGAATATAAAAATTAGAGGTATCCGAGGCGGCCGAATCATGATTGCTATCAGACTTAGCCTGCGCATGAATTTTAATTTCATGCATACCATTAGCTAAACCGCTGTCGTAAGGGATTTGCACAACGACAGGAATTTGTTCTGTGGTTGCGGCAGGCAATACAAAACTATCTCTACCATTATCAGCACGTTTAATGAGTATTTTATCAATACCTTCGGCTGAAAGATGGATAGTAATGGGTTCCTCTGAGGTATTCGCTAATTGCAAACGATAGACGTTTTCAATTAAACCACCAGCCACCTCTCGTCCCAACAAGCCACGATCTCGAATAATGTTCATTTTTAGTGTGTCACGGGTGAACATGGAAAACAATAAAACAACCGTAACAATAACTAATAACGTAATATAAATCAGCACACGAGGACGGAACATACGTTTGCGTGCTTGAGGTTGGGTTAAGCGCTGGCTAATCGCATTACCAGAGGTATAACGGATCAAGTCAGGCTCATAATCCATTTTCTCCATGACCTGATTACATACGTCAATACAGGCGCCACAACCAATACACATATACTGCAGGCCTTCGCGGATATCTATCCCCGTAGGACAGACCTGCACACATAGACTACAGTTAATACAGTCACCTAAACCTTGCTCTTTGGGGTCCACCTTTTTCGAGCGCGCCCCACGCGTTTCACCACGCACATAATCGTAGCTAACGACAAAGGTGTCGTCATCAACCATTGCACTTTGGAATCGAGCATAAGGACAGGCATAGCGACAAATGGATTCGCGTAAAAAACCAGCGAAACTAAGAATCGCACCACTATATAACCAAAACCAAATCCACTGCCATGTGCCTAATGTTAAGGCTAAAAAGTGACCGGGTAATTCTCGTATCGGTGCAAAATAGCCAATAAAGGTGAAACCTGTCCATAAGGAGAACAAGATCCACAAACTATGTTTGGTAAATTTAATACGGAATTTTTTAAAGCTCCATGGCTGTTCATCAAGTCGAATACGTGCAACACGATCGCCCTCGACTTTCAGCTCGATCCACATCATGATTTTTGTGTAGACCGACTGCGGACAGGCATAACCACAGAATAATCGCCCTGCGACTGCTGTAAATAAAAACAGCGCATAGGCAGAGATAATCAATAAAACCGCTAAGAAAATAGCGTCTTGGGGCCATAAAATCATACCGAATAGATAGAATTTTCTGGCACCAAGGTCAAACAATACCGCTTGACGATCGTTCCACTGTAACCACGGCAAACCATAAAAAATGATTTGTGTGAAGAAAATCATGAATATACGAATACGATCAAAATTTCCTTTTACTGAACGAGCGTAGATCTTACCGTTTCCATCAGCCAAGATTTTTTCCAATTGCGGTGAAGCTCTCGTGGGCTCCTTTTTTTCCAGTCGAGGTGGTTGCCAAGCCGGTGCTTGATTTTTATCTGGACCGTTTTCGGGTGCTTTAGGAGCTTCACTGCTCATGATACTAAACCTTTATATGTTAATAAGTGGTCAAGAGGATTATTTTTCTACGTTTGACAAACCCCATACCCAGCCCGCTAATACGCGGATTTGCTCTGGAGATAGCGTATTTTTCTGAGGTGGCATTTCGTTATCACGACCATTCAAAATACCGTACACAATGGTATCTTCAGAACTGCCATATAACCACGCACCGTCAGTTAGGTCAGGAGCACCCAGCAACTGATTGCCTTTAGCATCTGCACCATGACACGCTACACAAAACTGATCAAACGATTTTTTACCTGGAACAACGCGTGTTTGATCATGAGCTAAGTTATTCAAAGAACGTACATACTGTGCAACCTCTGAGGCCTGAGCAGGTGTCATCAACGCTTTGTGTGCGGTCATGATACCGCGGCGACCATTCGTGATGGTTTGCAAGATTTTGTCTGGCTCACCACCCCATAACCATGACTTATCTGTCAGGTTAGGGAAAGACGGACTACCTTGAGCATCAGAACCATGACACTGCGCACAGTTGTTTAAGAACAGACGCTGACCAATTGCACGAGCCTCTTCGTCTTTAGCAATGTCTTCGATTGGCATGTCTGCATACTTCGCAAACACGGGCTGAATCATCGCCTCGACTTTTTCCTGATTAGCTCGTACTTCTTTGGCTTGGTTGGTTTCTAATACCCCTTTATAGGTTCCTAAGCCTGGGTATAGCACCCAGTATCCCAATGCAATCACAGTGAGAATTAAGAACATAGAAATCCACCAGTGTGGTAGTGGAGTATCGTATTCCGTAATACCGTCCCAAACATGACCAGTATCACTAATGGTTTCGCCTTTTTTGGCTTGACCTTTAATTTGGCTGAATAAAACAAATAGACAGAACGCCACGCCACCTAAGGCAATAGCGACAATCCAAATGCTCCAGCCTATGCTAGTAAAATCACTCATTCGAATCCCCTACTTTCGGCTTTTCGACCTGCCTTTCATCGGGCAAGTCAAAAGGCAGCATAGATGCATCATGGTTAGCCTTTGATCGGCCTCTAGACCACGCCCACACCACAATCCCCAAAAAGGTGATTAGGGCTAGGGCTGTGGCAATACCATTTAAGATGCCAACCATTAGTGTCTCCCTTCGGCCACCGCGGCTTCAGCAGCTTTGCGACCTTGGACTCCCAAACCTTGTAGATAAGCGACAACGGCGTCTTCTTCGGTTTTGCCTTTAAGGGCTTCCGGAGCTTCAGCAATTTGCTCGTCTGTATATGGCACGCCTAACTTGCGTAAGACTTCCATACGTTTTTGAACGTCCCAGCCTTCGACCGAGTTGCGTTCTAACCAAGGGTACGCAGGCATGTTGGACTCGCGTACAACATCGCGTGGGTTACGTAAGTGAATACGATGCCACTCGTCTGTGTAACGTTCGCCCACACGAGCCAAGTCAGGACCGGTTCGTTTGGAGCCCCATAGGAATGGGTGATCGTAGACGGACTCACCCGCTAAGGAGTAAGGACCGTAACGGCGTACTTCGGACTCCAGCATACGTATCTGCTGAGAGTGACAGCCTACACAACCTTCACGGATGTAGATATCACGACCAATCAAGCGTAGTGGCTCATAAGGTGTTACGCCTTCGGTAGGAGTAGTGGTTGAGTGTTGGAAGAACAGAGGCACGATTTGTACTAAACCTGCCATCGCAATCACGATGAAAGTACAAATCATCAAAAGGCCTACGTTCGTTTCCACCGTAGCATGGGAAAAAAACTTTTTCTTCTCGTTAGACATTGATCTATCCCTTAACCTGCAGCAACTTCGGCAGGACCGACTAAGCCGGGTTCACGAGCGCCTGGGTTTTTCAAAGGGACCACGGGGTTAACACGTGGCTGACCTTTAATGGTCATGAGTGTATTAACTAGCATCAAAATAGCGCCAGATAAGAACATCACACCGCCTAAGGCACGAATTGCATAGAAGGGGTAAGAGGCTTTTACGCTTTCAACAAAGCTGTAAACCAACATACCGTCGTCACCGGTGGCACGCCACATTAGACCCTGCATCACGCCAGAGATCCACATAGCGGAAATGTATAGCACAACACCTAGTGTCGCTAGCCAGAAGTGCAGCTCAACCCATTTAGGTTGGGCCATAGATACACGACCATACAAGCGAGGAATCATGTAGTACAAGGAGCCAAAAGTCACCATGGCAACCCAGCCTAAAGCACCTGAGTGTACGTGACCTACGGTCCAGTCAGTATAGTGAGACAAGGAGTTAACCGTACGAATCGCCATCATGGAACCTTCGAAAGTGGACATCCCGTAGAAAGAGACGGCGACAACGAGGAACTTTAAGATAGGATCTGTACGCAAACGATTCCAAGCACCAGACAAGGTCATAATACCGTTGATCATACCGCCCCAAGAAGGAGCCAATAGAATCAAGGAGAACGCCATCCCTAGTGACTGAGTCCAGTCAGGCAAGGAGGTGTAATGCAAGTGGTGTGAACCTGCCCACATGTACGTAAATGCCAATGCCCAGAAGTGAACAATGGATAAACGGTAGGAGTAAATTGGACGCTCTGCTTGTTTAGGCACAAAGTAGTACATCATGCCCAAGAAGCTAGTGGTTAAAAAGAAACCCACCGCATTATGCCCATACCACCACTGTACCATCGCATCTTGTACCCCAGCATAGGCTGAATAAGATTTCCACATGGAAACAGGTAGTTCGATGTTGTTAAAGATGTGCAGTACTGCAATTACGATAATAAAAGCACCGAAGAACCAGTTAGCAACATAGATGTGGCTGACACGACGTTTTACCAACGTGCCAAAGAACACAATCATGTAACAGACCCAGACCGTTAGAATGAGCAAATCCAATGGCCATTCTAGTTCGGCGTATTCTTTACTGCTGTTAAAGCCTTGTGGCAATGTGAGCAAAGCGCCCACCATTGCAATCTGCCAACCCCAAAACGTATAAGCAGCCAAACCACCGGCAAACAAACGTGTTTGACAAGTGCGTTGCGCTATGTAGTAGGATGTGGCAAAAAGCGCGCTACCACCGAATGCAAAAATCACCAAGTTCGTGTGTAATGGACGAATACGACCATACGTGAACCAAGGTGTCTCAAAGTTTAATTCAGGCCAGATGAGTTGCATAGCGATCAGAACCCCGACCCCCATACCAACTACAGCCCACACTACGGACATGACAGCGAACTGCCTTACAACCCCGTAGTTGAAGACTTCGGCCTGTTTTCCGACAACATCGGAAGTGCCCATTTGCTTCCCCTCTTTTAACAAATGTTAATACAAACTAATAACCGAGCTGTATTTGCCCACTGCTCGGAGTATTAAGCGCAATGCGACATAATACTTTCATAATAAGCACATCAGCTAATAACTGGGATTTAGCATAAACCCCATTGACTATTAGCTGATGTTCGAAGATTGTAACAAGACGTTATTTATCAACGTTTGTACTATCATCATCCTTGAGTATGGCCTCGCCCTCTTTATTTGCATTTTCGAATTGGCCTGAAAAAACAGCCCACCATAATGCCACTGCGATAAACAACACAAACAACAAAGACAACGGGATTAACAACAACATCGAGTCGAGCATAATTATACCGTTGGATTGGCTGCGGGTTGGGCAGCTAAAGTTAATCGTTGGCGATACAAGCGCCACGAATTATAAGCAACTAATAGAGAAGATAACAGCATTGATATCGCTGCTACCCAAGGGGCGACCAGTCCTATAGCGGCTAATGGCGTCATTAACAAATGCCAGACGATAGAACCATACAAATTTTGTTTGGAAGTGGAAGTAGTGCGATCTGCTACAGCTTGTAATTCAGCTGAGCCAGTAGCGGGTTGAATACTAACCCCAGCATGTGCAGAAGCGACAGCCGTAGGCACCGCCATAGAAAGAGCACAAGGGCAGCTCATGACAAACAGAGAGACCACCACAGCAATTGCATGATCAGGGCGGTAATAAAGCCACGCCACACCAAATACAATCGCCAATACGACCTGTATAGACACGAACCAGAATGCAAGCTTATTAGAATGTCGTGTTAGGGACGTACGTAAATTTTCGATATATTCGTGGGCTTGGCCACGATGAATAGACTGACGAGCACAGAGCTCTAGATAACGGGCTGTTAATAAAAAAGCCACAAACATGGTGACAGAGTCAAAGTAGACCTCGCCCTGTCCAACCCAAGTGGTATATACACTGGGAATAAAAGCAATCAGAATACCGAGGCCTACCGGCACATCCATGCCAACACGGCCATGTTTAAGACTGTTCCATGCCCCTTTCCAAATGGGAATAGCACAATACATCATCACGGGAACAGTCAACAGCAAAGCCGCCCAGTTCATTAAATAAATGGCTTTGTCTAATGTATCAAGCGTGTCTGGCTGCATGGAGTCCGAGCGCAAATAGCCAGGAAAAGCCAGCGTCATTACCTGCATCATCATCAGCCAGGCTAAGCCCAAACGAGCAAGCATGCGCCTCCGATGCAAACGATCGGCTGCAGAAATACCTTCAGGAATAGAAAAAATAGAGTAAGCGCGCATAGGTATCACTATATTATAACAAATATGAATATAGCTTTTAGACCTAAATCAAACAAGTTAGCTACACATTGAGAGCACATAAAGCTGAAGCCCTTAAAGGGATAGTTTAAGGGCTTCTAGACTAAGACTACAACTACTGTTCAATTTTGTCGTTAATCGACACCACTTAGAACTGGGCTGCCTCTGTGGAGCCACTGAGCGCTGTGGTTGAGGACTGGCCCCCTTCGATGGTTTGGGTTACGGCATCAAAGTAACCGGTACCGACTTCGCGTTGATGACGTACTGCGGTGAAACCTCGCTCAGCAGCAGCAAACTCGCGTTCTTGTAAATTAACAAAAGCCGTCATGTTTTCACGAGCGTAACCGTAAGCTAAGTCGAACATGCCGTAGTTCAATGCATGGAAACCGGCCAATGTAATGAACTGGTATTTGTAACCCATCGCACCCAATTCACGTTGGAATTTCGCAATAGTTGCGTCATCCAAGTTTTTCTTCCAGTTAAAGGAAGGCGAGCAGTTGTAGGACAATAATTTACCCGGGAACTGACGATGGATGGCCTCGGCAAATTTGCGTGCGTATTCTAAGTCAGGCGTTGCTGTTTCGCACCAGATCAAATCAGCATAAGGCGCGTAAGCCAAACCACGAGAAATCGCTTGCTCCAAACCGGCCTTAGTACGGAAGAAGCCTTCTACTGTACGTTCGCCAGTGATGAATGGTTTGTCATTATCATCCACATCGCTAGTGACCAGATCAGCGGCATCTGCATCTGTACGAGCTAAAATGAGTGTAGGTACGTTCATCACGTCAGCGGCCAAACGAGCGGCTGTTAGTTTAGCAACGGCTTCGCGTGTAGGTACTAATACTTTACCGCCTAAGTGGCCACATTTTTTAACGGAGGCCAATTGGTCTTCAAAGTGAACACCTGACGCACCCGCATTAATCATGGACTTCATCAACTCAAAGGCATTGAGTACACCACCAAAACCGGCTTCAGCATCAGCAACAATAGGCGCAAAGTAATCAATATATCCGTCATCGCCTGGGTTTACCCCTTCGGACCACTGAATCTGATCACAACGACGTAGGGTGTTATTGATACGCGTTACTACGGTAGGTACGGAGTTAATGGGGTATAAAGATTGGTCTGGGTACATTTCAGATGCTAAGTTCGCATCTCCAGCTACCTGCCATCCAGATAGGTAAATGGCTTTTAAACCCGCTTTAACCTGCTGCATAGCTTGGTTACCAGTTAACGCGCCTAAGCTATTCACAAAGGGCTCATCGTTAACAAGACGCCATAGTTTTTCTGCGCCACGACGAGCTAAGGTGTGCTCTTCTACCATGGAGCCACGCAAACGAATTACGTCCTCTGCGCTGTAATTGCGTTTGATGCCCTGCCAACGAGGATTCTCGGCCCATTCTTTTTGTAGATTGCGAATTTCTGTTTCACGGTTGCTCATAACTGCTCTCCTTTGATTAGTAAATAGATCTGCTTTGTTTATGAGTTAAATTCTACGTAAACGACCTGCATCGAGCAACACTTATATCTTATATAAGACCTATTTTTATAACTATACAAATCAATGACTTATGATTTTTATTTTGTGATGTGAAATGAAACTTCTCGTTATGAAACTATTTTTTGTGCATAGCAACACCTGTTTTTCACTATATAAGACGGCATTTCCACAATGTGGGATAATGCCATTTCACTCTTCTTTTAAAATCTAAAAAAAGCGCACTATCATGAGCACGAATCCTCTCAGTGAATCTCTTTTAGGTAGAGATGTTAACTACCCCTCGCATTACGATCCCAGTGTGTTGTTTGCTATCGCACGAGAACCGAATCGAGCCTCTCTCACCATACCTACGGCCTGGCATGGTGCAGATATTTGGTATGCCTATGAAGTTTCTTGGCTTAATGCCAAAGGGAAGCCTATCGTGGCGGTAGGACGGTTTAATGTGCCATGGAATAGCCCACATCTGATTGAGTCAAAGTCATTTAAGTTATATTTAAACTCATTTAACGAAAGCCGTTTTGAAAGCATCAAATCCGTCAAAAAAAGTATGGAGCAAGATTTAAGTGCTGTGGCTGGCGCGCACGTAGAGGTGTCTTTGCACGAATTACACCCCTACAGTGGGCCTCTAATGAGTCATTTAGATGGTGAATTGATTGATGGCTTAGATATTGACATTGACTGCTATGAGCCCAATGCTGAATTACTGCATTGTGCAGATAGCCAAACTAAGGTGAATGAAACCTTAGTGTCCCATCTTTTAAAATCTAACTGTCCCGTTACAGGGCAGCCAGATTGGGGGACGATACAGATCAAATACACAGGAGATCAAATCGATCAAGCCGCTCTATTACGCTATATTGTGTCTTTTAGAATGCATACCGAATTTCACGAGCATTGTGTAGAACGCATGTATAACGATATTATGGCGACCTGCCACCCTGAGCAACTATTTGTCATGGCAAGATATACACGCCGGGGAGGCCTAGATATCAACCCTTGGCGCAGTAGTCACCCGATTGATGTAGCAGATATTCGTACCGTAAGGCAATAAAAAAAGGCGGTTATCCGCCTTTTTTAAGATGGACTCGTTGTCCTATTAGCGGCTTGCGCTACCGCCACAGCAAGCAATCCCGACATGACAAAAGCAAAAGCCGCACCAAACCAAGGACCCCGTGCAAACTGGGCATCTACCATATAACCAAATACAGTCGGTGCAATAGAAGACCCTACATCCATTCCTGAGTAGACTAAACCGTACACTGTACCCGTTGCCCCTTTAGGGGTCACCCGTCTGATCAACATATCTCGGGAAGGTGCCGCAATACCTGAAAATAGCCCCGCAAATACTACCAATAACATCGCGATCTGTCCGCTCACGATTTGTAAGGCGAGTAACAGCATCAACCCACCCGCCGCACAGAGCGTAGCAAAAACAATACGCTCTGTATTAGGCGTAGCGCCTGCTAAAAAACCACCCAACCCCATTCCTATTGCTGCCGCAACCATATAGGCTGACAACGTAGAGCCAGCCAACACCTGTGACACACTATATAGAGAAGACAGAAGAGGAATGGTGTAGTTCTGCACCGCTGAAAGCGCCATAGAACTAAAAGCAAAGAATAAAAAAGCCCCCCATAATGTGGGCTTTTTTAGCAAAATAGCTAAGGTAACGCGAATGGACTGTTGAGTTAGTTCCGTTTCCTCATGATTTGAAGATTGACCCTGACCCCATAAATGCCGATACCAAAACGCCAAACCTAAAACTAACGCTATAACAACCGCAGCCAACAATACCGCAACACGCCATCCATATAGACTGCTCAAGCCAGTAATAAATAACGGGGCAATGGCCCAGCCTAAGTTTCCTGTTAAGCCATGCACACTAAAAGCATGCCCCAATCGTTCAGGACTTATGCGGTGGTTAATAATCGAGTAATCCACAGGATGGAAAATAGAGTTACCTGCCCCACCAATGATTGCGGCGCACAGTAAGACAGAGTAAGTCGGGGCGACGGCTACTAATACAGCTGAAACAACAAAAGCCCCTAGACCAAAAAACAAGATGGGAGCAGGCCCCACCCTATCTACTATAAAACCAGATGACGCCTGTCCTAAGCCCGATACCAAGAAAAAACACGTGACCAAAAAACCTAGCTCTAGGTAGTCATAGCCAAAGTCACGGCTTAAATACCAAAAAAGACTCGGTAAAATCAGCTGAAAAAAATGAGAGCTAGCATGAATTAATCCCAATAAGGATATAGTTTGCCAGTCTCTCTGTTTACGCTGATCTGGATTCAACGCGCTTAATGCTGTCATGGGTTATTGGCTACGACGTAGAATTTCAGGCCATGCCTTTTTCAAGTAATAACACATGGACCAAACCGTCATAATGGCTGCCACCACAATTAAAATCCCACCCACCCAGCGTGTAGGAATACCGTATAAGTCCTTATAGTAAAGCAGACAAGGTATAGCAACCATTTGTGCGGTGGTTTTAATCTTACCTAGCCAGCTCACTGCCACACTGGCACTGGCTCCGATCTGAGCCATCCATTCACGTAATGCAGAAATGGTGATTTCTCTGCCGATAATAATAAAGGCAATAGCTGTATCCACGCGCCCAATTTTTAGCAATAACAATAAGGCGGCAGACACCATTAATTTATCAGCCACTGGATCTAAAAAAGCGCCAAACGCAGAGGTCTGATTCCACTTTCTGGCTAGCCATCCATCAAACCAATCGGTTAAGGCTGCCACAATAAAAACACTGGCTGCAATCGTATCGCGCAGCGGGTCCGACAACCAACTATACGGCACATAATATAGCGCAATAATTAACGGAATAAATACGATGCGTAACCACGTAAGGGCAATAGGCAAATTAAAAGGCATAGCTCAACCAATAAAGTAACGGCTCATGCCCTAGCGTAACGCAAAATAGATGCGTTCAGCTAGGGCCAAAGAAATTCCCTCTACCGAGGCCAAATCATCAACACTGGCGTTCGCCACACCAGACAGCCCCCCAAAACGAGTTAATAAGCGTTGTCGACGTTTTGGGCCCACGCCGTCAATGTCCTCTAAACGAGACACATTACGAGCTTTAGCACGTTTAGCTCGCATGCCCGTTATTGCAAATCGATGGGCCTCATCACGAATTTCAGCCACTAACATTAACGCAGCAGAACCAACGCCTAACGCGACCTCAGCCCGCTCATCCGCAAAAAACAAGGTTTCTAACCCCACTTTTCGTCCTTCGCCTTTAGCCACACCAACTAAAACCCGCTGGTCCAACCCCAAGTCAGCAAAGACGGTTTTAGCAATATTTAACTGACCTTTGCCCCCATCAACCAGCACC
Source organism: uncultured Paenalcaligenes sp. (assembly GCF_947630565.1). Taxonomy (NCBI): domain Bacteria; kingdom Pseudomonadati; phylum Pseudomonadota; class Betaproteobacteria; order Burkholderiales; family Alcaligenaceae; genus Paenalcaligenes; species uncultured Paenalcaligenes sp. The sequence goes on along the minus strand of NZ_CANRIC010000040.1, from coordinate 550 downwards.
ACATCTGGAAGCTCAGCTAACCCTTCAGCAACACGTGCAAAGCGTCTTTGTAAAACTTGGCGCATCGCCGCATAGTCGTCACCCTCGGTAATACCTACGATATTGTAGCGTCTATACAACGATGGCTGCATCGCATGGTTTTTATAAACCACACAAGAAGCCTGTGTCGCCTCTCCAGATGTATGGCTAATATCAAAACCCTCTATATGTAAGTTTTCTAAGCTCTCAGTGTCCGTGTCTAAACCTAGTTGCTCGGCTAAGGCTAATGTACGGGCGGCCCGACTCATGGATTCATTTAATAAACGACTCAGAGCCAGTTCTGCATTCGCTACGGCTTGTTCTAACCAACTTTTTCGCATACCTTGAGGTCTGGTGAGCACCCGAGTTTTCATGCCCGTTTGCTCTGCGACTATCGCTAGTAATTCGGGGTCTTCAATGGGGTGTGTACTAACGATCACAGGGGGTAAAGGTCTTTCTATATAGTGCTGACTGACAAAGGCCTCTACGACCTGAGTTAAGTTCGTCTCTTTTACCTGAGTCGGAAAAAAAG
>NZ_CANRIC010000039.1:0-20210 GCF_947630565.1 uncultured Paenalcaligenes sp. | reverse complement strand
GGGCCTATAGCTCAGTTGGTTAGAGCAGCGGACTCATAATCCGTTGGTCGCTGGTTCAAGTCCAGCTGGGCCCACCAAGATTTCCCTAGCAAAATCAAGCACTTAAAGCCGACCGCAATTCGGCTTTTTTGCTTTCTGGCGCTAGGGGTGACCTAAACGTGCCATGAATTGCGTACTGAGCTAGGTGACTGGCGTCCAAATGGGCGTATTTTCTGACCATTTTTCTAGAATCGCCATCAACCATTCTGTGTCTTGATGAGCATAACCCCAATAAAGTAGCCCCGTTACAGTAAAAACCAACGTCATGGTTTTTTCGAATTGCCCTGATCGCCATAAGCCTCCGAATATAGAAACGCGTTTATGTGGCCAAAACCAAGGGATACCCATTGGATTTGGGGCATCGGCAACGATGTGGGCGAGGGCGCCGACGCTGATGCCTATAAGGGTGGCAGCGTAATAGGGCTCGGCATAATAATAAGCGAGATAGATGAGACCTACCCATAACGGTGGCCAATGGGTAATGGTGCGGTGGGGAATAAGCGTGCCAGCCCGCACCCCTTTTTTATACACTGGGATTTCAATCCAGTCAGGAAGTGTCGTGGATGAAGCGGCAGCTAATGCAGCTAAGAATTCTGCTGTGTAATTAAAACCAAGAGTGTGTACCAGAGCGGCGGCAAAAAAACCTGCGCCAACGCCCGTTAATCGATGACCTTGTCCTGTCATGGAACCTCAAAAAAATGCAACTAAATGAGACTGGTTATTTAACCAGTCTTTGTCATCTAAGTGTAACAAATCACAGAGGCTTACAGGAAAAAAAGAGCTTGATGTAATCAAGCTCTTTTAGAGTTAGCAGAGGCGATTGCTATTTATGGGCTGTTTGTCTAGAGAAGGGTGCCAGTTAAAATAAACGCGGCAACAGAGAAGTAAATGACTAAGCCTAATACATCGACTAAGGTTGCGACTAGTGGTGCAGAGGCGCTAGCTGGATCAAACCCAAATCGTTGTAAGGCAAAAGGTAACATCGACCCAATGCTGGAGCCAAAACAGACAATACCAATTAACGAAACCCAGATCGTAAAGGCGATGAGCATATAGTGCTCACCATAATCATAAAAGCCGAGATGCTGCCAAGCCATAATACGGGCAAAACCAATACTACCTAATCCTGCACCAAGTACGAGGCCCGTCGGTAGCTCACGTAGGATAACGCGCCACCAGTCTTTAAGCTGAACTTCGCCTAATGCTAATCCACGAATCAATAGTGAGGTGGCTTGAGATCCAGAGTTACCTCCTGAACTCATGATAAGGGGAATAAACATTGCCAGTACTACCGCTTTTTCTAGTTCCATTTCGTAGTACTGCATGGCACTGGCGGTGAACATTTCACCTAAGAACAAAATGGCTAGCCAACCACCTCGTTTACGTAGCATGGTGCCAAAACCTGCCTCTAGGTAGGGCTTGCCAATGTGTTCTGCTCCACCAAAGCGGCCAAAGTCTTCAGCAGCTTCGTCCATCAAGGCATCAATCACATCATCCACCGTTACGATGCCGAGCACCTGATTGCTTTCGTCAACCACAGGCAAAGCTAAAAAGTCATGACGACGAATTAAATGGGCTGCCTCATCACGGTCCATATAGGCCTCTAGCGTGATGGGAGTCTGACCTGTCCACAGGTCTGTTAACGGTGCGCTGGAATCCGAGCAGACGAGCTGACGTAAGGGAAGAACAAATTGCAGTTGCTGCGCCTCGTTAACCACATAGATTGAATAGACCGTCTCACGCTTAGCATGCACTTCCCGGATATGATCCAGAGTCTGCAGCACTGTCCAGTAGGTTGGAACTTGAATAAATTCAGTCGTCATGATGCTGCCCACGGTCCCTTCGGGGTAGCTCATTAAGCGCAGAATCGAGGTACGAGAGGCTGGACTTAACAGACTTAACGTTTGTTGACGTACCTCAGGCTCTACGATGCTTAATAAGTCAGCAATCCGGTCCTCTGCCATTTGATCCAATACATCGACCCGTTTGATATTAGACAGATGGGTCAATAACTCGACGTCATGAGTTAGCTCTGGGTTTTCGATGAGCTCTATTAACTCATCCGTATCAAGTTGAGTCGCGAGTTGGACGGCGACAGTCGCCTTTAGTTGATTTAAGTAGCTGACGGCATCAGCAACGTGGTCAAATTGTTTTAAGTGGGCGATAGAGTCTTGCATTAGTGGTTAAATTTCCTTTTTAATCCAAACACGGCCATCAAATAAACGACGGGCGGTACGATAAAAAGAGCCTGAGTGAGCATGCCATTGTTCTTGCTGTTGGTTCACTTCGGCGTCTACGGTGAGTACACCTGAGGGCATACCTAAACGCAGTGCGGCATTCGGGTCGGAAGAAGGACGAACCAGCGTAGATACCACACTGCCTTGAATTCGTGCTGCAACTGCGGTACAGAGTGAAATGGTTAATGGAAGTGCGCGATGCGGTTGCCCATTGGAGATGACTCTAGCGATGATATCTAAGTCATCTGCAGCAATGATGTCGCCAGTGAGTGTGGGGTTGTCCTGAGGCGCAGCTACAAATGCCACAAAAGGCACAATACGATTTTGCTTTGCGCTTTCTAAGTCTGGTGCAATCCCCATAGCGACAGAAGCATGAATACGAATGGCATCTAAGGTCGCCATGATGTCTGGCTGGGATTCCAATTGTTCAGGTAGCTCAAGACCTGTTAAACCAATATCAGAAGCACGTATAAAGACAGCGGCGTTAGCAGCGTCAATCATGGAGACGTCAATTTGCCCCAGCCCAGCCACATCTAGCCTATCGATCACATTACCAGTAGGCAAGAGCTGTCCTGTTGTTGCACCACCGGGTTGAATAAATTCGAGTTTTATGGGGGCACCTGTACCATAAACTCCAGGAATGCTGAGATCACCCCCATATTGAGTTTGCCCATTTGGGGTGGCAAAGGTGCTATGAATGATCTTTTTGGTGTTAGTGTTGTAGATACGCACCGTTGTGGTGTCCCCCTTTGGTATGACTAGACCCTGATCTATGGCAAAGGGGCCGACGGCGGCGCTCATGTTGCCACAGTTGCCTTGGTAGCCCACATGCTTTTCTTTTACGGCCACTTGGGCAAAGGTATAGTCCACATCTGCCTCGGGGTGTGAGGAGGGCCCCACAATACACACCTTAGATAGCGAAGACACGCCTCCTCCCATGCCATCTAGCTGACGACCATACGGATCAGGTGAGCCCATTGCCGCACAAAATAGATCTGTCCATTCTGATTGGTCTAAAGGCAGATCTTTAGGTTGAATGATGAGTGCTTTGCTTGTGCCACCCCGCATAAAAACGGCATTAATACTCATTTGGGACATGGGGTACTCCTTTGTTAAAGTATGTTGTGTTTAGTCTGTTTTTTATTTGCCTATGACTAAGCCTATGGGTGTTGTAAGACAAAATTATTATCTTTTTATAAAAAGGGGCATATAGCCATGATCCTCCACCCCAAACTACAGCAGATGGAAATAAATGGAAAGGCCTTTAATTATGTGCCTATTCATGATATTTCATCTGTAGAAACCTTGCCGTTTTCTTTACGAATCTTGTTAGAAAACGCATTACGCCAAACGGCACTGAAAGGCACAGATAATCATAATGAAATTCAAGCCATCCTAAATAGAGAGGTGGATGCAGGCATTAGCTTTTATCCAGCTCGTGTTTTTGGTCATGATATTTTAGGCTTGGTCATGTTGTTAGATATGGTGGCGATGCGAGAAGCCGTACACGCTTATGGGGCGGATGCGACCCGAGTGCGACCTACTGTACCTACGGATGTGGTGATTGATCACTCATTGCAGGTGGACAGTTGGGCAAATCCATTAGCGGCACAAATTAACTTAAATCGTGAATACGAACGTAATGCAGAGCGATTCGAGTTTCTTCGTTGGTGTGGTGCAAATTTTGATGGTGTGAGTGTAATTCCTCCTGGGAAAGGGATTATGCATCAATTACATCTAGAGCAAATTGGGCAGGTGGTGTGGGCTGAAAATCAGCTAAAAGAGGACCCTAGTTTGTTATATCCCGATAGTTGTGTGGGTACGGATAGTCATACGCCCATGGTGAACGGCTTAGGTATTTTGGCTTGGGGAGTGGGTGGGATTGAGGCAGAGGCAGTTATGGTTGGTTTACCTGTCAGTATGCCGTTGCCAGAGGTAATCGGGGTGGAACTCACTGGTCAGCTCAGAGAGGGCGTTTTACCTACCGATTTAGTTTTACTTATTACAGAAAAACTACGTGAACTAGGAGTCGTAGGTAAGTTTATTGAGTTTTTTGGTGCTGGATTAGATCAGTTGTCACTGGGTGATCGTGGCATGATCGCAAATATGGCCCCCGAGTACGGCGCGACCGTTGTGTTTTTTCCTGTGGATCAACAGGCCTTGGACTACATGCGTACCACAGGTCGGGACGAAACTCATATACAGTGCGTAGAGCAATACAGTAAAAAACAAAAACTATGGCGTGATGAAAATACGCCTAATCCCATTTTTGATGCTGTTCTGAGTATTGATTTGGATAGCATTCGGCCTGCGCTTTCAGGCCCCAGTAATCCTGAGGATCGATTTGACTTGGTGGAGTCTGTCGCACAGTTTGCGCAGCATCATCAACGCATCGCTGGACGGGCTGTGGATTTGGATAGAACCGTGCCAGTAGAGGGTGAGACCTTTACGCTAAAAGAGGGTGATGTGGTTATCGCGGCGATTACATCATGCACGAATACGGCAAATCCCACTAATATGATGGCAGCAGGCTTAGTCGCACAAAAAGCCGTGAAAAAAGGCTTAGTGACCAAACCATGGGTAAAAACTTCATTGGTCCCAGGCAGCCAAGTTACCGCTGATATTTTACAAAAGGCAGGTCTACAGCAAGCCTTAGATCAATTGGGCTTTCATATTGCAGGCTTTGGCTGTACTACATGTAATGGGGGCTCGGGGCCTTTGCCCGTTTCCATTGCTAAAGCCATAGCAGATCATGATCTGGTGACGACATCCGTATTGTCAGGTAATCGAAATTTTGATGGTCGTATTCACCCTAGTGTGCGAGCGAACTACTTAGCGTCGCCGGCATTGGTGGTGGTGTATGCCATTGCAGGCTCGTTGAATGTAGATGTGACCCAAGCGGTATTGGGGCACGATGCCAAGGGGCAGCCAGTATATCTTAAAGACATCTGGCCTACAGCTGCTGAGGTCGCTGACGCCGTCTTAAATGCCTATGATCGAGAGCTATTCATTAAGCGCTACAGCGAGCTCTACGACGGTGGAGAGCAGTGGGATGCGTTGGAGTCAGCTTCAGGGGCCACTTTTAGCTGGAATCCAGATAGTCATTACATCAAAAAACCCCCTTATTTTGAGGGCTTACCGTTACAGCCTGTACCTGTTCAAGACCTACAAGGATTACGTCCTTTGGCCATTTTGGGTGATTCGATTACGACAGATCATATTTCGCCGTCAGGTGCAATTAGTTTAGGCACGCCAGCAGCCGATTACCTGCTTGAGCGAGGTGTAGAGCAAAAAGACTTTAATAATTACACTACGCGTCGTGCAAATCATGAAATTGTGATGCGAGCTACGTTTGCCAACATTCGTTTGCGCAATAAGATGACACCCGGCATAGAAGGTGGGGTGACGAAGCTGATGCCCGAAGGCACGCAAATGCGTATTTTTGAGGCAGCACAGACGTATCAGCAGCGCCAGCAAGATCTCATTATTATTGCGGGTAAAAACTATGGTTGCGGCTCTTCCAGAGACTCAGCAGCTAAAGGGGTTGCGATGCTAGGGGTTAAGGCGGTTGTTGCCGAAGGCTTTGAGCGTATTCATCGCACCAATCTAGTTGGTATGGGGGTGCTGCCCTTACAGTTTATGAACCATACAGTTGTGGATGATTTGCAATTAGACGGATCAGAGTCTTTTGATGTCGTGGGCTTAGCGCAGAATATAGGCGTGCATTCTGTGGTGCAGTTACGTATTCATCGCTTGGATGGGCGGGTAGAGATGGTGCCCTTATTAGCCCGACTAGATACGAGTGAGGACGTTGAGTACTGGAAACATGGTGGGATTTTGCCTCGAGTCTGGCGTAATTACGTAAAGCAATAACGAAAATTCATAAAAAAAGACGCTTACACAATAAGTAAGCGTCTTTTTAGTTAGTGGTCTATTACAGCGCTTTGCCTGTTTGTACCACCATGTCTAGTTCATAGGCCTGTGTTGCGCTGCCAGCTGGGGCATTTTTAATGTCATAGCGCAAGGTGCGAATGACAGAGTGAACACCATCCTGATGGGTAAAGCCTTCGATCGCATTAGGTTGAAATAGAACCCATTCGCCTACCGTTGATTGGATACCACTGGAGTCAAAGTTGACCTCTCTGACCTTTAGGCAGTTATTGCCGCTTTGAGGACAAATCTCGGTCTGGGGCGCTATCTCTAAAAAGACAGTTTCGGCTTTGGAACCGTATTTAGTCTCATTCGTTTGCTCGCCCTGTAAACGCCATTTATCGCCATTCTCAAAATGAAGAGTTAGCACAGGAGCAGGAGCATCCGGTTGTGTCTGGTTGGTAGCGGCTAGACTCCAGTCCGTGGCCGTAGGCAGGAGTTTAGCGACAGTCTGTTCGTATTGCATGAGCTCTGGGTCATTACACATACGCATAGTGCCAGCCACCTGACTAAAATCAATATCACGTTCGGTCAATTGATAGCCTGCCATCATGTTATTGCACAGGTTTTGAATGGCAACACGATTTTCAGCAAAGGTTAGTGTGAGTGGTTTGTTTGATTTGCTAGAAGTCCAAGCAGGTTCTGTATTGCCATCGGCTTTAATCGTACTAACTAAATTCCAATGGTAGGCCTCTAGAGTTTGCTCGGGGCTCAGCGTTACCTGGGTGCCATCATCATTCATAGTGGTAGTAGAAGGTGAGGAACATGCGGCTAGACCAGCAGTAGCCAAAATAGCGGATAGGTAAGCGAGTTTACGTTTCATAGCATTTCCTTTTGTGATTTTCATTCTTTTATTGTGGCCGTTACAAAACACAAACTCAAGTCAGCTTTGCTTTTTTTGAACTATTTTTCAAATCAAAATGTAACGGAAGTCTAAAAGAGAAGGTCACTTTAAGAAGATGAAATGTGATTTTTTATGCAGAAGTGTCTTCGTTTATGTTAATTAGTTGTCCAATAATAACAATGAAGATCAATGGAACTAAATTGAGGCCAATTTGAAATATATCCATGGTTGGAAACCATTTAAATGCACCGGTGTAGCCAAACCTAAATATAACGTCCATGCCGTAATTATTAGGTTCAAATCGCATAATGGGAGCGACACCTAAACCGATAATACTGTGATATGACAGCATTTTAGAGGTGAAAACCGGCACGCTGGTCCAAGACAACCAATACAGCATTTGCCCACCTTTGGTGTCGTTTTGCCAAAAGCGTATAGAACCATACACAGCCACTACATTTTGTAAAACCATTAGACCAAAAAGTGTAATGGCTAATAAGGAGCCAGTAAACAATCCCAGCATGGGTATTAGGACATAAATACCAATGAGACCACCAAAAAAATAGATCACACAAATAAGTTGGCGCAATAGGATTGACAGGCGAGATGTAGGCATTTGAATCAAAAAGTGAGAAGGTAATTATTTATCGTACCTGATTCTGTGGAGGATTTGTATGAATAGCGGCTAAATGGAGACAGGTTTTAGGTGTTACCGTGGGCTTCGCCCGCAACGTCCATTAAACGGGATTGCAGTGCCGGACCTAACGCCACTAAGGTTCCTACTAATAAAATAGTGATAGAGCCCCGATTAAATTACCAGCCACCATTCCTACGCCAAATAAGGCCAATACCCATGGCATCATGCTTTCGCTAATACCTGCTTGATTCATCATGGTGGGTTTGACAATTCACCCGTACCTATACCAAAACCACCTACGGCCAAAGCAAACAGAGCAAGGGGAACAGAGCGGAGAGAAATGTGAGTCAAAGTATATGCTGCTAAGAGAGATGAAATGCGCTGCTAAGCGGTGTAAACGTAGCGAGTAGAGATTGCGTCAGTTAATAAAAACACTAAGGTTAAAAAAAGGTGTATATAAATACACACGGTAACAGGATTTTAGATAATAATGATGGCTCAATCTGTTACTGAAATCATAATATCTATGTTTTTTATCTTACCTAACCCCCAGTCCATTGCTGATTATGTTAGTGCCCGCCTTGTGGACTTGATCTCAACTAAGCCCCAGGCTGTATTAGGTTTGGCTACCGGTAGCACCATGGAGCCTGTGTATGATCGACTGACGGCGCAGGTGACACTAGAAGACATAGATGTATCGCAATTAATTACCTTTAACCTAGACGAATATATTGGTTTGGGGGCAGATCATCCACAAAGCTATCACTATTATATGAGGGAGCACCTGTTTAATCGCTTAGCTTTTGCCCGCCATAAAACATTTTTGCCAGATGGGTTATGTGTTGATTTGCAAGAGCAGTGTGAACTCTATTCCCGAAAAATAGCCGAAGCAGGTGGTATTGATTTACAGTTATTGGGCATTGGTGGTAATGGCCATATTGGTTTTAACGAGCCAGGTACCTCGTTTCAAAGTCGTACTCATGTGGTGGATTTATCTGCACAAACGCGGTTAGATAATGGTCGTTTTTTTGCGTCAATGGACGAAGTTCCTACCCAAGCGATTACCTTAGGCTTGCAGGATATTATCGAAGCTAAACAGATTATCTTAGTTGCAACTGGTAACAATAAAGCTCAGGTTATGGCTGATTTGTACTATAGCGCTATTGATGAAAATATGCCCGCCTCTATTATTAAACAACATAATAATGCCATGATTATTGTGGACGAGGTCGCGGCAAAACTATTGCCTTCGGAGGCATGTAAACCATTAATTGCCACTGTATAGAAATAAATAACGAAAAGCCCGCTGCTCTCAGATTGAGACAGCGGGCTTTTTTTAGGTAGTGGGGTGGTTTAGAGCCCAACTGTCATTTGAGCCCAATAACGGCGGCCATCATAGACTGCACCGTAGTCGGCATAATCCATTTTTTTATCAAAGATATTGTAGATGCCGACGCCGAGGCGTAGATGTTTGTTGAGCTGATAGCCCATTCCTACATCGACAAAAGTAAATGACGGAGTGCCTTCACTCATAGAGGTGCGACTGAGGTAATCCGAGCTTTTGCCTCGGTAGTTGACGCGAGTCCAGAGGTTAAGGCTTTCGTTATAATCCCAGTCTACGGTGCTATTAAACATGTGCATGAATGCAAATAGTAATGATAATCGTTATCAATTAGATATTAGGCGAGGCAATCTAAAAAGAAAAGGCTAGTGGGCGATTTTAGGGGAAAAAGCAATGGTCTAGAGGCGGCGGTTCTACTAGACCGTAATGAGGCCAATATATGAGGCGTTAGGCGTGTTCGATATGTTTTGCTTCGATCAGTTGTTTTGCAATTTGATAGCATTCGTCAATGTGTTGATTGCCGACCTTGCGCAGCACCACAAAACTAATCGTAGAGGAAATGACCGCCCCTGCAAGAGGAATGTATTTGGCCGCATATTTACCGGCTAGTTTTTTTGCCCCTAGTTTTTGTAATAATTGAATAACTCGGCTGGGAGTAATGACCTTGCCTAATAGGCCAATCCCAAAACTCGCACCACCAACTACTACTATTTTTTTTAACTCTGGACTGAGCGCATCAATCTGTTCTGCAGATAAACCAAATTGCTCATTAATTTTAGGAATGAGCTGTAATAAGATCGCTACATCCGTACTAATATCAACACCCGGAATGGGGACTACCGCAGCGCTGGCAGATAACAAAGCACGGCGTGAAACCATGCCTTGACAGGCTTTACGGGTTTTATCCAAGTCGGCAAGAGTTGTTGGAGCCATCTTATATCCTTTTGCTTAACAGTTTATTAACTCAATTTAAGTGTGCTATGAGCCAGAGGGTGTAATCAAGCCATTTAATGCTAAGGTTATAAACAAATGTAAGCATATAAAAATAACATAACGTGCTTTTAGGCTAGAGATACAATTAGCCTCAATAATGAATTAACAATACAGGTAATGTATGCGTAAAGTAAAAAAATGGCTTTGGGCAACTGCTTTGGGGCTGGTTGCGTCGCACAGTAATGCGACCCCCGTAGAGCTAGATCAAGTAGAACAGTCTTACGGGCAAATAGCCGAGGACCAGATTTTTATTTTGCGCTTTAATCAGCCTGTTAAAGCCCAAGAGATCATTACTAATAGTTATTGCGTTAGTAGTGCGGTCGGAGAGCAGATTCCATTGCGTGCTCTTGGTCAGGAGCAAACACTAGAGCTTCTTGAAAACCAGAGTTATAGCTATAGCAAAGAACAAGCAGACCGCTACGTGGTGACGCAGTGTGCGCAGCGTTTAGCCCCTAGTTCAACATTACGGGTTGAGTTGTTAGATGCCAAAAAGCAGAATTTAGTTCCGCGTGCGTTTACAGAAGACGCAACCGGTTTAAGTTTTGAGGTGCGAGGCCCGTTACGGGTGCAACTGGTTTGTGAAAAAACCAAAAGCACAGCAGATTGCAACCCCTTATTGCCATTTAAACTTCGATTTTCAGCTCCCGTGAGCGCAGAAAAACTAACGCAAATACAGTTGAAAAAGCCATCAGGTGATGGTGTGCCTATACAGCCCTCAGACGATGACGGGGCCTTTATTGATGAGCTGTCTTTTGACGCACCTATGGTGGCTTTGGCAGAATTGCAGTGGCAATTACCTACGGATTGGGATCAGTTGCAAGACGATGCGGGGCGTCAGCTCAGTAATGCCGACTTTTTTCAGCGGCCTGTCAAAATGGCTGCCTTTCCGCCATTGCTGAAATTTGCCAATGAGCAGTTTGGCGTAGTGGAGCGTTTTGCAGACGAGCCAGCCAGTACCTCGACTACGTTGGCCTTGTTGCCCTTAGCCTTACGGGGTATAGAGCCTGAGTTGTTAAAACCCCGTCAGAAACAATCGGCAGGACAGCTACGCACTTTGCGTGTCGATACGGCTCAAGAGATGTTGTATTGGTATGCCCGTTTAGCGCGGGTAGGGGATTACTCCATCACTCAACAACAGTTAGAGGCCGGTTGGTACTTACAGGATTATAACTATAACAATGACAGCCCACAGGTGGATCCGAAGACAAGATCGTTATTTGATTTTTTACAGATGGGTGATCAAACACAAACCTTAACCTTGCCGGGCGTACCTGATAGTAAAGATAAATCCGTTGAGTTAATTGGTGTGCCTTTAAAAGGAACGGGCTTACATATTCTAGAGGCTAAGTCAGAGCGTTTAGGGCAGACATATACCGACCCTGATTCGGCTATGTATGTGCGTAGTGCTGCATTAGTGACGAACGTGGCTGTGCATAGCAAACTTTCAGCAGACCAGATCATGGTATGGGTCAGCCGTTTGGATACCGCCCAACCTATAGAAAATGCATTAGTAGAGGTGTTGGATTGTAATGGGCGCACGTTAATTAGTGAGCGTACTGATGCGCAAGGGCGATTGGTGGTAGGTGGAATACAGACAGAGCGTTCTTATTGTTCAACAACAGGACTTAGCAGTTTATTTATTGCTGCCAGTATTGACGAGAACCACCCTGATGCCTATGGCAAAAAAGACATTAGTTTTGTCCTGAGCGATTGGGATAAAGGATTAGAGTCTTGGCGTTTTCAATTGCCTTATTATTATGGCTCAGATGATACCAATGTAGTGCATACGGTCGTTGATAGGCCTTTGTTTTTAGCGGGGGAAACCGTCCATTTAAAACACTACTGGCGTGATGAGGCTGATTTTAATTTAAATCGAGCTATCCCCGAATTAGTGCTACGCCATTCTGGCAGCGGTGATGAAATTACTCAGCCCCTACAGTGGCGTAAAAATCCCTCAGGAGGCTGGTATGCCCTGAGTACCATCACGCTTGCAAAAAATGCCACACTTGGTAGTTATGAGGTATCTTTACAAGGTAAAAAACATCACTTTGAAAGCGCTAGTTTTAGGGTAGAGGCCTTTAAGTTGCCTTATTTAACGGGGCAGTTAGGACTTAGCTCTAAAAATGCCTCTCAGCAGTCGGCGTTGGTGGCTGTGGACGAGGCGCTATTAGATATTCAGTTGAATTATATTTCAGGTGGTGTGGCCGCAGATCAAGCCGTACAGATCAGTGCGTTAACCCAGCCGGCTTCTCCTCGTTTTTCCGCCTATGACGATTACAGCTTTACTCCCGAAGGCGATTTTTCTCGGCCCATAACTGTTGTAGATAAAGCGGCACTGACATTGAATGCAGAGGGTGCTGGTCAAATGGATTTTGCTTTAAATCCCAGCCCCCAAGTATTGGACTTAGTCGTGGAAGCCAGCTTTATGGACCCAAATGGTCAGGTTCAAAGTCTATCTCAACGTCAGAAAATCTGGCCTGCTGATGTAGTAGTGGGGGTAAATCACCCTTATTGGGAAACAGGCGATACGATCCAAGTAAAAGGTGTGACCATTGATCCAACAGGACAGCCCCTAGCAAATCAAACCGTTCAGATTGAGGGGGTAAAACAAACCTACCTCACAACGCGTCAGCGTATGGTGGGGGGCTTCTATCGTTATGATAGTCAAGAAAAAACAGAGCCTATAGGGACACTGTGTACAACAAAAAGTAATGAAAAAGGCGAGTGGCAGTGTCAGATTACACATAAGGAATCAGGACAGCTGTTATTGCGCAGTAGTAGCATCGACGCAAAAAAACGGACTTATACGACGGTATCTAGCTTATGGTTAGGGGGCGAGTCGGCTTCTATCAGTGGTGATAATCATGACCGAATGGATGTGCTGGCGGAACAAAAAACGGCTAAACCAGGTGATACGGTTCGCTTTCAAGTCAGCATGCCATTTAGCTTGGCCACTGCGTTAGTTTCGGTAGAGCAAGATCGTATTTTGCAGACACAGGTGGTGCATTTAACCAATGACAACCCTTTCTTTGATCTCAACGTAGAAAAGGAATGGGGGCCCAATGTGTATGTGTCTGTTTTGGCATTGCGTGGTCGTATTTATGAAACCACATGGCGTGATTTTTTTAGTGGTGGTTGGAAAACCCCTTTTGAGTGGTATCAGAAATACACGAACTCGGATGAAGCACTGCCTTCAACGATGATTGACTTGGCTAAACCCAGTTTTCGTTATGGGATAGCTCAATTAAAAATTGAAAATACAGCGCATCAGCTAGCGGTGGAACTAACCCCAGAAAAACAGGTTTATGGGGTGGGCCAAACTGCCCGTCTACAAGTTAAAGCGACTCAGCCTGATGGCACGCCTGCAGCAAATGCGTCGTTATTGCTTGTTGGCGTAGACCAGGCGTTACTTGAACTCGTTGCCAACGAGAGTTGGAATCTCTTAGAGGCGATGTACCCAACGGTAGGCTATAACGTGCGCACGGCAACCATGCAGTCTGAAATCATTGGTCGTCGTCATTATGGACGTAAGGCAGTTCCAGCTGGTGGTGGCGGTGGTGGTGCTCCTACCCGTGAAATCCTAGACAGCTTGTTGGTCTGGCGCACGGATGTGGTGTTGGATGAAAATGGGCAGGCTGTGATTGATGTACCGTTAAATCACAGTTTGACGCAATTTGAGCTGGTGGCTCTGGTAGATAGTGGTGGTAAGAAGTTTGGTAGCGCCCATGCGCAAATTCAAACCCACCAACCCATTCAGATTATGTCTGGTTTGCCCGCAGAGGTTCGTTCTGGGGATCAGTACGAGGCTGTTTTTACTGTACGCAATCGTGATAAAGCGGCGCTTGATATTGACTTAAAGGTCAATGGCTTTATTAATGATCAGTTAGTCTTTGATTTTCCCGTTCAGACTCAAACCGTGCCAGCGCAGTCTAATGCTGCGTTTAGGCAATCTATTAAAATGCCTACTCAATTGGGGGCTAATGAGGGTTTGATTCGATGGCAGCTAACGGCTTTGGATCAGCAGACGCAGGATGTGATGGATAGCTTGCAATTTGAGCAGCAATGGCAAGCTCTAGTGCCAGAGCGAATTCAACAGGTGACATGGAAGCACCTACAACCAGGCCAAACCCAGTCGGCTGATTTTTCTGTGCCTGCTACAGCATTAAAGGATAAAGGGCTTTATTTAGGTGGGGTGCAACTCAATTTACAACCCTCATTAGGTGGCCAGCAAACGATCCGTGATTGGTTTCAGGACTACAAATATACGTGTTTTGAGCAGCAAGCCTCTAAATATATCGCCTTGCATGACGTGGCGAGCTGGCAAGGCTTGATGCAAGAGTTACCTACGTACTTAGACAATCAGAATTTATTACGTTATTTTCCTAGCTCTTACTTAACTGGTAGCGCAGGGCTGAATGCTTATGTGTTGAGTCTTAGCGCACATAACCCTGATGAATTGGCATTACCTCAACCTATTGCGCAAAAAATGCTAGATGGCTTGAAAAACTACATCGAAGGACGACGTAATCAACCTTCTACTGATGCCAAACAGCAAGTTGCGTTTTATATGGCGGCTGTGGATGCGTTGGCTCGGTATGATTTAGCTCGTCCAGAGATGCTTGATAGTATTAGCATGGCGCCTACATCGTGGCCTACATCTGCTTTAGTGGATGGTCTACATATATTGCAGAACCCATTATTCAATCGTACGCAACACGCTGAGCTGCTGCTAGCCATTGAAACTGAACTTTCTGAGCGTCTTGTTCAGAGAGGGGCTGCCTTATTGTTTACTGACGATAATGTGTTAAATCACATGTCAGCCTTGATGGTGAGCCCCACTACCAATCAAGCGCGTTTGATTTTAACGGTGGCCGATCTGCCACAGTGGGCAGACCGTATTCCGAGCCTAATGCATGGGCTGCTCGCACAGCAATATCGTGGTCGTTGGGGCACAACTACCGAGAATAGCTGGGTGTTATTGGCTTTAGAACAGGTTGATCAAAGTGAGGTCTTGCATGGGGTAACGCAGGTCCAGCTTGGCACTGCTCCGGTCAAAGACGTATTGTGGACCCGTAAAACGACGACTCCAGTGAGTCATCAATGGACTTGGGAGCAGAATGCGCCCGTATCCGTGAACAATCGTACGGATGCTGGGCTGTGGATGCAACTTCAGAGCCGTGCAGCTGTACCTGTAACAGAAGCTCGAATGGAGGGTTATCGGGTAGAGCGTACCGTGACTCCTGTGCAACAAGCTACTGCAGGTCAGTGGCATGTCGGTGATATGTATCGTGTGGATTTAACCATTCATGCAGAACACAGTAGTGATTGGGCCGTGATTAGTGATGCGGTTCCTGCCGGAGCCAGTATTCTGGGCTCAGGTTTAGGCCGTGATTCTGAAATAGCACTCGCAGAGCAAAGTACGACTAGCGAAGATATCTATCCTAGTTACGTAGAGCGTCTATACAGTGGGTATCGCGCCTATGTGGAGTACCTGCCAGCGGGAACCTCTAGGATTAGTTATCGCGTTCGTTTAAATACGGCAGGGCAGTTTGCATTAAGCCCCACAGAGGTCGAGGCATTGTACGATGCCAGCATACAAGCTCAGTTACCCCTAGAGGCGATGACGGTGCATGCAGCGCAATAATTATTGGCTAGGACTATGCCTTTGGCTAGGGGCGCTATTTTTTACCCCCAGCTATGCCTCAGGGATTCCTGATTTTGCAATGATTAAGCAGCAACATCAGTCTTCTGATTTTCAGTTGCTAGATCGTCAAGGAAGATTGTTGCAGTTGCAACGAGTGAATTGGCAACGTCGCCAAGGTAGTTGGTTAGGCATTGAGCAGGTTTCTCCGGCATTGGTCCGTTTGTTGCTGCATGCCGAGGACCGTCGTTTTTATGATCATGGCGGGGTAGATTGGTATGCTGTCGCAGGTACGGCCTGGTCTTCACTATGGGGCCAACGGTTACGCGGTACGTCTACTTTAAGCATGCAGTTAGTCGATCTATTGGGTTTAGGGTCTGGGCGTACGGTGGGTCAACGCAGTTGGTCAGCTAAGTGGGATCAGGCTCGATGGGCTCAACAATTAGAGTCCGAGTGGACGAAGGCTCAAATTCTTGAGGCTTACCTTAATTTGGTGCCTTTCAGGGGCGAATTGGTTGGAGTGGATGCCATGTCAAAGGTGATGTGGCAAAAACAAGCCTTTGCGCTGACTTTTCCAGAGGCGGCTCTGGCCGTTGCCATGTTACCTAGCCCGAATGCCCCTTTAACTCAGTTGCAGCAGCGTAGCTGTATCTTATGGCGTGGTATAGAGCCTCAAGCGGATTGTGCGGCACATAATTGGTATAACCAACGGGCGATCTTGCGTTTAGCTAGACCAGCGTGGGGGAATCCGAATGATGCACCGCATTGGGCATTTTATTTGTCACAACATGTATCTGCTCAAAATAGTTTGCAGACCAGTGTGGATCAGGTATTGCAGCGACAAGCGCAGGCGATTATTCAGCATCACTTAGTTGATTTAGTCAAAGCGAATGCCAATGATGCGGCATTAGTCGTATTGGATAATCAGAGTGGACAAGTTATTGCCTACATTGGTAGTAGCTCGTATTCTCGGGCTGCTCAGTTTGATCATGTGCAGGCGAAGCGTCAGGCAGGGTCTACCCTAAAGCCTTTTTTATATCAGTTAGCTATTGATCAAAGACGTATCACTGCCGCGTCATTATTGGCGGATACCGCTGCCCAGTTTAGTACGCCCTATGGCTTATATGTGCCGCAAAACTATGATGAACAGTTTATGGGCTGGGTATCGGCACGGGTTGCATTGGCTGGCTCCATTAATATTCCCGCTGTGCGTCTATTGGGGCAGGTAGGGGTGGATGAGTTTCAGGCCTATTTGCAAAAACTGGGTTTTGACTTGCCTTATAGTGCTGATTATTATGGCTTGGGCTTAGCATTGGGTGGGGTGGAGGTGAGTCTTTGGCAACTCACAAATGCGTATCGTAGTTTGGCTAATTTAGGTGCGTATAGTGCTATTTGTTTATCTTTAGCCTGTGATGATGCCCCTCAGCCAATCGCGGGTCGTGCTGCTTCGTGGATTACACAACAGATGTTGTCTGATAATACAGCCAGAGCCGTTACCTTCGGTTTGGATAGTGCATTAAATACGCCTTTTTGGACTGCCGTAAAAACGGGCACGTCAAAGGATATGCGTGATAACTGGACCGTGGGTTTTAGCCAGCGTTATACCGTAGGTGTATGGGTAGGAAATACAGATGGCTCCGCTATGCATAATGTGTCGGGAGTCAGTGGGGCGGCCCCTATTTGGCATGATATGATGCGCTTTTTACATCAAGACCAATCCAGCTTTGCTCCGCCCGTCGTAGAAGGGGTGGTGTGTCAGCCTGTGCAGTTTGTTAATCACGTAGAGGCGACACGTCAGGAGTGCTTTGTACAAGGTACGGAGCGCGCTGAAGTCGTACTCCAAGATACAACGGTCACTGCGTCACGTATTTTATCACCACTGAACCAAGCGATTTACGCCTTGGACCCAGAGATACCTCCGACACAACAGCAAATTGTTATAAAAGCACAGGTGACTCAAGGTACAACAGTAAAGTGGCGTATTGATAACGAGATTGTGTCGGATCAACCGGAGTTTAACTGGTTACCTAGACCTGGAAAACATAATATAGAGCTGTTACATCAACACACTTTGCAACCTTTGGATTCCATCCATATTGAAATTCGTGGTTAAATTTGTTACAGCTTAACAATCAATAGCAGTTTCCTTATATGGACTTTTATATACGGGCTGTTAAACTTTGCATGAAAATTATTAACAATAGGAAGGTGTATATGCCTAAATTAAAAACATTAAGTCGTTTACTCGCTCCGGTGGCTTTGATGGCGCTGGCGGCGTGTCAGACCACACAGCAGCCCGGCAGCGGCACGGCAACGCCTTCAACATCTGCTCCTGCGGCTGTGGAGCCGTCTACTCCAGCAGAATCAATGGGTCAAACACAGGGCCAAGAAATGGCCGCACCGTTATTGGTGTTTTTGGCTGATACCAAACCGCATGCTGATTGGGCTGAGGTTCAAATTGATGAGAGCAATGTGCTGTACATGGAGCCAAATGCTTTTCTAGCTCGTCATGATTTAACCAGTGTAGAGGCTGGCTCAGCTGAAACAGGCGAAGGTTTATTAGCGCTAACCTTAACGGACTCAGCCGCACAGCGACTGACAGCGCTAACCACTCGCCACACAGGCAAGCGTCTTGCTTTGGTTGTTGATGGCACATTACTCGCTATTCCTGGATTTTCTGAGCCCATTACCGAAGGTCGTTTGATCTTTATGGTAGGAACTAAAGAAAATGCGGTGATTGCAGCACAAATTATTGCGGGTGAAGAAGCCACACCTATGCAGTAAAATGTTGTTTTTGTGCGTTAAGACATAAAAAAAATCCTGTTAGAAATAGACTGGTATTAAAATATACGCATTGCGTACAGTTTGGAATTAATACTATGTCCGTTTCTCAACAGGTTTTTTTGCGCGATGCGATGCGTCGCTTGAATTTAACGCGTGACGTGTTTGCTGCCCGTATTGGGGTTAAACGTCGTGCTTTAGATACGTGGTTATTGCCAGAGGGCTCACAAGAGTTCCGTGGTATGCCCGAGGTGGTTCAGCGTTTTGTGACAGAGATTGTCGAAAACGATGCGCTATTAGCTAAATATGCGCAAAACTCTCAAAGCGGTCCTCTTCGTGATCGCATCGCCCTTGCTGGCAAACATCAATTGATCTCCGTAGAGCAATTTACCCGTGACTCTGTCGAAGAGCTGGTACGCATTGCGGATATGATGCAACCTATTGCCCGCCGTCAAAAGGTCTCTCGGGTCCTAGAGGGAGCCGTATTAGGAAACCTGTTTTTTGAAGCCAGCACACGAACTCGTGTTAGTTTTGGTGCTGCATTTTGCCGTCTAGGTGGTTCGGTTTGTGATACGACTGGGTTTACGTTCTCGTCCATGGCGAAAGGCGAATCCATCTATGACACCAGTCGGGTGATGAGTGGGTATGTGGATGCTATGGTTATTCGTCACCCAGAGCAAGGCTCTGTGGCCGAGTTCGCGGCAGCAACGAATATCCCTGTTGTGAATGGTGGTGACGGTGCCGGAGAGCACCCCAGTCAGGCATTATTAGACCTGTACACGATTTTGACTGAGTTTTCTCGTTTGGGTAAATTACTGGATGGCGCACATATTGCAATCACTGGTGATTTGAAATACGGTCGTACCGTGCATTCCTTGATGAAAATGTTGAGCTTGTATCGTGGCTTAACGTTTACCTTGGTATCGCCTCCTGGTTTAGAAATGCCTACCGATATTATCGAATACGTGGCGGCCAGAGGTAATCATGTGATTGAGCAAACAAACTCTATGGCAGACGGCCTAAAAGGCGCAGACGTGATTTATGCCACACGGGTACAAAAAGAGCGCTTTAGTGATGAGCAGCTCGAAGGCTACAGTGCTGATTTCCAAATTAACAAAGCATTGATCGACCAGTACGCAAAAGACGATGTGATCATCATGCACCCCTTGCCTAGAGATAGCCGCGAGGATGCTCATGATCTGAGTGTGGATTTAAACGCAGATTCTCGCTTAGCTATTTTCCGTCAAGCGGATAATGGTATTCCTGTGCGTATGGCCATTTTTGCTGTGTTGTTAGGGGTTGAAAACCTGGTTCAGCATTCTATGCGCGATGTGACATGGAGCCCTCCTTCCCATATTGGGCCCGAGGATGCTGTGTTCCACGGCATGTATTAATTCTCATTTACTCAATTAAATGCAGCGACCTTGATACACATTAAGGTCGCTTTTGTTTTTTTTGGGCATAGTAAGTCTATCGGCTTTTTGAGCTAGCATTTTTAAGGATAGTGCGGTGTCATACCAGGAAATTCAGCGTTTTTTGATGAAAAATAAATCTCTATTACCCTTGGTTCAAGGCGGGATGGGTGTTGGGGTGTCAGCACATCGTTTGGCTGGCACCGTGGCAAAATTAGGTGGGATGGGAACCATCTCCAGTGTGGACTTACGCCGTCATCATCCTGATTTGATGCAGAGCTCAGAACAAAACAGCAGTAAAGCACATATTAATCAGTGTAATTTGATTGCTTTAGACCGAGAAATCAAAGCGGC
>NZ_CANRIC010000038.1:0-21002 GCF_947630565.1 uncultured Paenalcaligenes sp. | reverse complement strand
CGGGCGTGATTGAATATCACGGCGCCTAAACCGATGACAACAAGAATCACCTTGCTTTAGCTGGGTGAGCTTCAAGCTATTGTATTATGCTCGTACAATGCCTCGTTTTGATGAGGTTGCTGATTGTTTTTGGCCCCTAGCATCGTAGATGTCAGCCGCTTTTGGGTTGGCTTGTGATAATGCCTCTAGGGCTTGGACGCTGTAGTCCAAATAGGTTTGAATTAATAACCCGTTCTCGTTGTTGAGCTTTTGTGCTTTTTCAGCTGTATCAAACAGATCTTGAATCAGCTCATTCAAATCGTCTGACAGGGATTTAGCGGCCAGCAGTCCATCGCGTCCTGCAGGTAGACCTAATTCAGCCAATGTGTTTTCACGCTGCACGGAGGTTTGGCTAAGCTGGTCGGCGTATTGGTTTTTTAATTCAGTCAGGTCATAGAGGTCGTCATTGCTATAGCTACTAAGCAACAGTTCATTTTCCTTTTCCAAGGAAAACAAAAAATGCTGCATTAGTTCGTATTCAGTTTGTATGAGGTTGTATAAGACAATGGACGACATGGTTGACTACTTTAATAGGTCTCTAGCACTGTTAATTATACTATCCGCGATGCGGCTAGTATCCATCTCTAAAGTACCATTGGCGATGGCATCGCGCAATGCTTGAACGCGGCCCATATCTATGTCATTGTTGGATGACTGAAGTTGCTGTAGTTGGCGAGCAGCAGGGCTGAGGTCTACCGCAGCACTACGGGATGCAGAATTAGTTTCTTGGTAGGCATTAACGGCCGTGTTTTTTTGGTTAATGCGCTCTGGTATGTTGTGTCTGTAGTTATTGTTAGTGATTTTCATGTAAGGCTCCGGGCAGAATAGGGCGTTGTTGGATTAGTAACGGCAAGGAGTAAAAATTCTTTAGGGTTAGCCTGTATTTATTTCCTTGATTTACATCAATATCTGTACAGTTTGATTATCTAAAACCGTACCGGTAATGATTTGGCCTGAGCTGGCTCTCACTTGGATTTGAGCACCCGGCGCACCGCTTTGTAAGGCTTGGCCTTCGCCTGTTGCTGTAAAACCTACACCACGAGCTATGGTTCTTACGGCTTGGCCTCGTTGTATAGATTGGGGGTCCCTAAGGGCATTGCTTTTAATAGGGCTGCCTGTATTGATGCGTTGTGTAGTGATATAGCCAATGGCTAGGCTAGGGTCTGTTATCGAGTTAGGCGCGATACGTAATAAGTCACCCTCGCGAGGAATCATATCATCCAGACTGATGATTTCCCCTACTTGTATGGACCGGTTACTAATATAATAAAAGCCTACAATTGAGAGTTCGGCTTGTGCATGAACCGTCCATGCCTGAGGTGATTGGCACCGTACAGCCACGCTCATGCGTGAGCGTAATCTGGACCCAGACGGTAAAAAGGGTTGCAGGTGTTCACACTGAATTTGATTACGGATGGCGGGGGCAGTGACATGAACCGATGCGGTTCCTGGGTAACTGCTGGTCTGATTCAGTAAAAACTGCTCTACCTCAGAGACGATTTGTTCTGGGTCTTGCAGAGTTTGGGCGCTGACCACTGAGCTAATGCTCAGGATTAGCGTTAATAAAATAGATTTGATCATGGTACCTATACGTAAAAGGGCAGCACGAATAGCAATGCTGAAACTGGCAGAGTTTTAGTTGCCTTATTCATAGTTTAACGTTAACAACAATGAGTTACCATGAGTGTTATTGGGTGGTAAAGTATTTAGAATTCTTTACTGGTTTTTGCTATGCGTAAATTTTGTTATCATCTTCCATTATGATTGATCGATTAAATAACCATTTTGGCTTCCATCAGACGGCATTGGCATTACGTCAACAGCGCCAAGAGGTCTTGGCTGCTAATATCGCTAACGCAGATACGCCTAACTATAAAGCGCGTGACTTTGACTTCTCATCAGCTTTGCAAAATGCAATGGGCACAGGTCAAACTAAAAGCGTAGGCCCCACTACTTTGGCGTTAACCTCTACTCGCCACTTACCAGGTACAGCACTTTCAGCACTTGATTCACAGTTGCTTTATAGACAGTCATTGCAACCTGCACTAGACGGCAATACGGTTGATATGGATGTGGAACGTATGGCATTTGCTGAAAACACAATGCAGTATCAAACCAGTATTGCATTGTTGTCCCAGCGGGTTAAGGGATTAATGGCTGCACTGCAGCAATAAAGGTTCTCTATGAGCAGTTTCTCCATTTTTCAGATTGCAGGTTCGGCATTGACCGCCCAATCGCAACGTATGAACGTCACCGCCAGCAATATTGCGAATGCAGACAGTGCAGCGGGCCCAGATGGGCAGCCCTACAAGGCGCGTCATGTTGTTTTTCAGGTGACTCCTTTGGCTGATCCCGCCTCTCAGGCGGCGGGAGTCGGCGGGGTACGCGTGTCTGCCATCAAACAAGACAACACGCCAGGGCGCCTCCAGTATGACCCTCATCACCCATTAGCTAATGAAGACGGCTATGTGCTCATGCCAAACGTAGATGTGGTTGCTGAAACCGTAAATATGATTTCTGCCTCACGCTCCTATCAGGCCAACGTAGAGGTGGTTAATACAACGAAAAGCCTCATGATGCGCACTTTAACTATAGGTCAATAATCCATGACAACGGTAAATAACGTAAACGGTAATAATCCGGCAGGTGCTGCTCTGGCTTCGGCGCGAGGTCGTGTGGATTTAATGGGTGATACCCAAGACCGTTTCTTGACGCTTTTAATTACACAGCTACGCAATCAGGATCCATTGAACCCAATGGAAAATGATCAAATTACAAGTCAATTGGCTCAGCTCTCTACCGTGCAGGGCATTCAGCAACTTAATGACACCTTGTTGGGCTTGGCTGGGCAAATGGATGTGTCACAGTCTATGCAGGCTGCTGCACTAATTGGTAAAGATGTATTAGTGCCGGGCTCTAAAATATCCTTAGGCTCAGACCCTGAAAACCCAGAGATTAAGACCGCTACTCCGTTTGGTATAGACCTCATGAGCGGTGCAGATAAGGTAGTGGTGACTATTTTGGATGGCAGCGGCAAGGCCGTGCGTGAAATGGAGGTCGATGCTAAAGCCGCAGGCATTTACTCCTTAGAATGGGATGGTCGAGATAATGCGGGTGTAGTTCTGCCAGATGGGGCCTACAGCGTAGAGGTAAAAGCCACCATTGGTGATGGTGCTCCCGTAGCAGCAGAGGCACTTCGTTCAGGTCGGGTAGATAGTGTTGCGTACACAACCCAAGGCCTACAGTTAAATTTAGGTTTAGCAGGTAATTACTCGCTGCTAGATATTCGCAAAATTATGTAATTTCGGCGGGCAGGCCGAACAGTATCCGGCTGCCACATTATTTCGGACTGAATAAAGGAAAATCATGGGTTTCGGACAAGGCTTAAGCGGCTTAAATGCGGCTTCACAAAACTTAGACGTTATTGGTAACAACATTGCTAACTCCAGCACCGTAGGCTTTAAGTCTGCTTCTATTGCATTTGCTGATGTCTACGCCAGTTCACGTGTTGGGTTAGGTGTACAGGTAGCCAGTGTAAATCAACGCTTTACTACAGGTAACTTAAGCACCACAGGCAATCAGTTTGATATGGCCATTGACGGTGACAAAGGGTTGTTCCGTATGTTGGATCCAAGCGGTGTAGTCGTGTATTCACGCAATGGTCAGTTTGCACCGAACAGGGATCTAGAGCTCGTTAATGCTCAAGGTCACCGTTTAACGGGTTATATGGCCAATGCCGACGGCACTATTTCTGCTGAGCTAGGCCCCATTAAAGTTCCTGTGGGTAATATTGATCCTAAAGCCACAACTGAATCTACGATTAAAGCAAATTTTGACTCACGCTCAGAGGGTATTGCTGGTTCTAATACCGGGATGGTTCCGACGGGTGTAGACCCAGATATTGTATACAAACCAGCCTTTGATTTAAACAAACCAGAAAACTACACACACAGTTTACCTATGACTGTTTATGACTCTTTAGGTAACCCACACCAATTAACGCAGTATTTTGTTAAGGTCGCTGATAGTGGAAATGCATGGGATGTTTATTATAAATTTGGTGATAAATTTATAAGCACCGAGGATGAGGACGCAATTAAGGAGGGGGAGTCAGGTACAGCCGATGCCCCAGGATTCTCATCATCAGGTATCGGAGCGGCAGGAGGGGAGTATGGAGAAGACGATAATATGCTTAAGCATCGTTTAGTGTTTGACTCCGCAGGGCGTATAGTTGGGCCCCATGCTGACTTTGATGATGAGGGGAAGCTAATTACAGTTCATCCCTATGAGCTGAGTATAACTGATATAGGTGCTGATGGGTCTCCCGCTGCCAACTTGACTATTACTCTTGATTACAATGGTTCTACCCAGTTTGGCGGTGATTTTAGCCCTGCATCTACACAAAATGGTTATACCACGGGTGAATACGCCAGCATGTCTATCGCTTCTAATGGTGACATTATTGCTAACTACACCAACGACGAATCCAAGGTCATGGGGCAGTTAGTATTAGCTGACTTTAATAATCTAAATGGCCTAAAACCCATTGGTGGTAATGCATGGATTGAAACCGGTGTGTCGGGTGCAGCGAACTTAGGCAAACCTGGTACTAACGGCTTAGCTACCCTTAAAGGTCAGGCCGTAGAGGAATCCAACGTAGACATGAGCCAAGAACTGGTCAATATGATTATTGCGCAGCGTACCTATCAGGCCAATGCCCAAACTATTAAAACCCAAGATCAAATTCTACAAACATTGATCACATTACGTTAATTCGTTTAGGTATTTATTGCTATGGATCGCATCATTTACACGGCCATGAATGGCGCCCAACGTTTGTTAGAGCAACAGGCTGCTGTCAGTAATAATTTAGCCAATATCAACACCACTGGCTTCAGAGAGCAGCTTGCTATTCAGCGCGCGGTGCCATTACAAGGTGGTGGGTTATTTCCGACGCGTGTGTCTGCAGCTACGGTGACCTCTGGTACACGTCAGGAACAAGGGCCTTTAGCAGAAACAGGAAACCCCTTAGATGTAGCGATCCGTGGTGATGGTTGGTTTGCAGTCCAGACGCCTAATGGCGAAGCCTATACCCGAGCCGGTGATTTCAGCATAGATGTAAATAATATGCTGGTGACTAAACAGGGTTTTCCCGTGTTATCTGCTGATGGTGGCCCGGTGGAATTACCAGATCGTGGCTCTGTGACGTTTTCGACTGATGGGCAGATTTCAGCCTTAGGTGCGGGTGATAATCCGCGTGATATTCAGATCATGGGGCAGCTTAAATTAGTCAACCCAGATATGGCAGAGATGGTGCGCGGTGATGATGGCTGGTTCCGGTTAGCCAATGGTGCAGTGGCCCAGCCAGACGATCAGGTCAGCATAGCCTCTGGCTTTGTGGAAAAAAGCAACGTGAATCCCGCCGAGGCCATGGTTGCCATGATTAACAATACGCGCCGCTTCGAGATGCAAATGAAAGTCATTTCAGATGCAAGTACACGCGAAGAAAAGGCCAACAGTATTCTTTCGACTAACGGCTAATTAGCCCGCTTATTTATCTAAAGGTATTTTATGATTCGCTCACTTTGGATTGCGAAAACGGGTTTAGAAGCCCAGCAAACAAACTTAGACGTTATTTCTAATAACTTGGCCAACGTGAATACGTCAGGCTTTAAACGTAGTCGCCCTGTTTTCGAAGACTTGATGTATCAAACTATTCGTCAGCCTGGGGCTCAGGTGGGCGCAGCAAATCAATTGCCGACGGGCTTACAGTTGGGTACGGGTGTGCGCACAGTGGCGACAGAGCGCATTCATAGTCAGGGTGGATTAAACAACACAGGCCATTCCTTAGACGTAGCGATTCAAGGGCGTGGTTATTTTCAGGTTGAAATGCCTGACGGAACTTTTGCTTATACCCGTAACGGTCAGCTGCAACTGGATCAAAATGGTCAGTTGGTAACAGCAGGTGGATACCCATTGCAGCCACCAGTTAATATTCCTGATAACGCATTGCAAATTGAAATCTCTCGCGATGGTACTGTGTCTGTTACTCAGCCCGGAGCCGTAGGAATCAGTGTAGAGGTGGGCCAGTTGCAGTTAACTACTTTTGTAAATACCAGCGGTTTACAAAGTATGGGCGAAAACTTATTTGTAGAAACAGATGCCTCCGGTGCTGCTAACTTTTTGCAGCCAGGCATGGATGGGGCTGGCTTGATCCTGCAGGAATACACGGAAACCTCGAACGTGAACGTTGCTGAAGAACTGGTTAATATGATCACGGCGCAGCGCGCTTACGAAATGAATAGCAAAGCCGTACAGACTTCCGATCAGATGTTGGGTCGCTTGACTCAAATCTAACGATAAAGGCATGGGTATGTGGTCTAGTTTGTATCGTGTTTTACTGATAGCCGTGGTCAGCCTTTTAGGGGCGTGTGCCATGGTTCCCCCAGAACCAGTAGTGGTGGGGCCATTGACAGCACCTCCACCAGCACCCATGCCGCCCCAAGCCGTCGCAAATGGGTCAATTTATCAGCCAACGGCTTATGGTAACTACCCACTATTTGAAGATCGTCGCCCGCGTAACATCGGTGATATTGTGACGATTATGATTCAAGAAAAAACGAATGCGGCCAAAAGTGTATCTACCAACACGGATCGCAGTAGCGAGGCCGGTATGGGGATAGGCTTGTCTCCAGCGATATTGCCTGGAGACTTGGGCAGTAGACAGAACTTCGAGGCAGGTGGGAATAACTCCTCAAAAGGAACTGGCAGCAGTCGTGCGGACAATATGTTTTCTGGCACACTGACAACCACAGTAATTGGTGTGATGCCTAATGGAAACTTGCAGGTGGCTGGGGAAAAACAAATAGCGATTAACCGAGGTAGTGAATACATTCGATTCTCGGGTGTGGTGGACCCACGATCTATCTCTGGTTCTGGGACGGTGTCTTCGACCCTAGTTGCAGATGCTCGTATTGAATACCGTAGCCGTGGTGTGATGGATGAGGTTCAAACTATGGGTTGGTTGCAGCGCTTTTTCTTAAATATTTCACCGTTTTAGTTGATGATAATGGCCATGGGCTTAACAAAAAAAAATATCGGTGTAACTGCTTTATTTAAAGCAGCTGCCTTATCTCTGTCCTTATTGATAAGCCCTATTGTGGCGGCTGAACGTATTAAAGATTTAGCCTCTATCCAAGGTGTGCGTGATAACCAGCTTATAGGGTATGGCTTAGTTGTTGGATTGGACGGCAGTGGTGATCAGGTTCGCCAAGCCCCTTTTACACAACAAAGCTTAACCAATATGTTGTCTCAGTTAGGGGTGACTATCCCTCAAGGTAGCAACATGCAGCTGAAAAACGTTGCAGCCGTGATGGTAACAGCACGGCTACCTGCATTTTCCCGCCCAGGGCAGGCTGTTGATGTGGTTGTTTCCTCAATGGGGAATGCCAAAAGTCTACGCGGCGGTACGTTATTAATGACGCCCTTAAAGGGGGCGAATGGGCAGGTGTATGCCATTGCGCAGGGAAACCTATTAGTGGGTGGGGCCGGCGCAGAGTCGGGTGGCTCTAGCGTACAGGTTAACCAATTAAATGGCGGTACCATCCCAAGCGGGGCTATTGTAGAGCAAAGTGTGCCTACCACTTACATTTATGATGGGGCATTAACCTTAGAGCTTAATAGTTCGGATTTTGGTACAGCACAAAATGTAGTAGCGGCGATTAATCGTCGGTTTGGGGCCGGAACCGCAACAGCCTTGGATGGTCGAGTTGTACGAGTACAAGCTCCTTTAGACCCGCATGCGCAGTCTGCATTTTTATCTCAGGTAGAGCATTTGCAGGTACAAGTCCCTCCGGCTCGTGCTCGAGTCGTAGTGAACGCAAGAACTGGTTCTGTAGTGATGAATCGCACGGTAACAATAGACGAGGCCGCGATTGCTTATGGCAACTTATCGGTAGTGATTAGTAGTCAGTCTGATGTGAATCAGCCCAATGCACCGTTAGCCGGTGGGCAAACAGTGGTAACGGATCGCACCGACATAGAACTACGCTCAGAGGGCGGTAGCCTACAACGGATTACGACCAGCGCTAATTTGTCTGATGTGGTTCGAGCCCTAAATGCCTTAGGCGCAACGCCGCAAGATTTATTGTCTATTTTGCAAAATCTAAAAAGTGCAGGCGCATTACGCGCCGACTTGGAAATTATCTAATACATAGTTAAGGGTGATCGATCCGTGTCTGCGCATTATTTTCCACGACCAGGGGCTAGCCAGCCCGTATCCATTTTTGACTCGTCGCAACTCGCTGTATTGCGTAAAGGGGTAACGGGGGCTCAAGCTAATGAGGAGTCTCAGCGGCAGGTGGCTCAGCAGTTCGAGGCCTTGTTTATTCAGCAACTTTTAAAACAAGCGCGCCAAACAGCAAGTGGCAATGGGCTGTTTGATAGTCAAGCGGTACGCATGAGTCAAAGTATTGGTGATGAGCAGATGGCGTTGAACCTGTCTAATCCAGGATTTGGTTTAGCAGAGGCGTTGATTGCACAAATGAAGCAAGCCCAAGGATTATCGCAAGAACTCCCCTCGCAACGGGCTTCGGTCGATGCAAATACAACCCGCTTGCCACATTTGCGTTCGGATGTAGGTGAAAAAGGGCGCCTGATTGACGCAGCCTCATTAACTGCATTGATCAATAAGCTTTCTGGTGTGCGTTCTATTGATAAGGTGGCCTCAGCCATTGGTGGTGCACCAAAACATATCGCCGAGTTTGTGAATAAAATGCGTGATGCGGTACAGGTTGCTTCGGCAGAAACAGGGATTCCAGCAAAACTGATCATGAGCCAAGCCGCCTTAGAATCAGGTTGGGGTAAAAGAGAAATCCTCATGGATGATGGCTCAACCAGTCATAATTTATTTGGTATTAAAGCGACGGGTAGTTGGAAAGGGGGAGTGGCAACTATTACCACCTCTGAGTTTGTGAATGGCAAAATGGTAAAAATGAAACAGCCTTTCCGAGCTTATGATTCTTATGCTGATTCGTTAACTGATTATGCACGCTTAATCAGCACGAGCCCTCGCTATGAGTCCGTGCTACGTGCAAGCACAGCTGAAGAGGCCGCGCGCCGAGTCCAAGACGCAGGCTATGCGACGGACCCTAATTATGCAGATAAGTTAATTTCCATCATGGCTTATTTTGATGCGGGTGCACAGCCCTAAAGAAACCAGCAGAAATGCCGTAGATATATCACTATTGATCTGCTTGAATACACTGTAGTGGCTGCATGCGTGCAGCCATGAATGTTAAACGGAACACCACATGAATTTATTCGGTCTAGGACTATCTGCACTTAATACTGCACAAAACAACCTGCAAACCACAGGTCATAACATTAATAATGCAGCAGTCGAAGGTTACAACCGCCAGTCTGTATTAACCCAGACCAATGGGGCTCAAGCTACAGGTGCAGGCTATATAGGGCGTGGCGTTCAGGCTGTGACGGTTCAACGTGCTTATGATGGTTTTTTGCATAATCAGCTAGTAAAAGCACAAAGCGACGGGGCGGCGCTTGTTTCCTACGGTAATGAAATCGCCCAGTTAAATAATTTATTTGCTGATCGTACTACAGGTGTTAGTCCAGCCATTCAAAAGTTCTTTGATAGTGTGCAGGCAGTGGCCTCTACACCCGCTGACCCTGCAGCGCGTCAAGAAATGATTGGCCGTGCTGATAGCTTGGCGACTCAAATCAACGAGGCTAATCGTTTTATTGATAATCAACGTCATAACCTCAACACGCAGATAGATACTGTGGTTGCGCAGATCAATAGTTACGTAGAGCGCATTGATGATATGAATCAGCAAATCACTAAAGCCAAGGCTTCAGGTGTAGGTAACCACGCACCTAATGATTTGCTAGATCAACGTGATCAACTTGTCAGTGAGTTGAACCAACTGGTCGGTGTTAAGATTCTAGAGCAGGATGGTAATTTTAGCTTAACGCTAAACTCAGGACAGGTATTGTTGGGTGGGCCAACGATTTACCCTTTGCATGCTGTGCCTTCAGCTGCTGATCCAAAACGTTATGCGATTGCGACTACATCGGGTTTTACTAATGGGGAACCTATTTTATCAGAGGTTGCAGACATATCAATTAAGTCAGGCCAGTTAGGTGGTTTGTTGCAATACCGTGCAGATACTCTTGACCCCGCTCAAAACGCGCTAGGTCGTTTAGCTGTGGGGATGGCTGTAGAATTCAATCAGCTTCATAAACAAGGTTTTGATCTAAATGGTGTAACCGATACGAATTTTTTTAAGGTATCTATTGCAGACACAGCCACTAAAGCGCATTCCAATAAAGGAACTGGCGAGTTTAAGGTGGATTTTGTACGTGAGGATCAGAATAATCCTGACTCAGACGCGATAGGTATTGCAGCGCTTACTGCCCAAGATTACGAAATTAAGTTTGAAAATGATGCATACCATATTCGTGCCTTGCCATCAGGGGGGTGGGGGGAGCCGATCACTAATCCTCAAGCCGGGTTTGAACAAGATGGGTTGTTTATCAAACTTGAAGGTAAGGCACAAGAAGGGGATGTCTGGCGTTTACAGCCTACGCGTAACTCTGCTGACAGTTTTAAGGTCGAGATGAGGGACCCGTCTAAAATAGCGGCCGCAGGCAAAGACGCTCTAGGAAACGCTCTAGGTACCGCAAATGGCGATATTGCTTTGGATTTGGCTAAGCTTCAAAGTGAAAAAACCTTAGGGATGGACTCCATGAGCTTTAACGATGCTTACTCACAGTTGGTTAACCGTGTAGCTGTTAACTCTCAGCAAAACAGCACAGCAGCTAAAGCTCAAAAAAATCTAATTCAGCAAAACTATGCGGCACAACAGGCTGTATCTGGTGTGAACCTTAACGAAGAATACGTCATGTTAGATCGTTATGCCGACCAGTTTCGTGCCGCATCACGTTTGATTGATGTAGGCTCAACGTTGTTTGACACCATTTTAGGTTTACGTAATTAAGCCCTAGACTTATAAAAAGATAAAGGAAAAAACATGCGTATTAGTTCTGCTCTCTATTTTCAGACTGGGCTTAATTCTATTAATAAGCAACAAAGCGATTTAGTGCATACCTTTCAGCAATTAGGTAGTGGCAAACGGATGATTACTGCAGCTGATGATCCTTTGGCTGCTGCGCAAACCATTACCTTGGGGCAGTCACAGTCTATGAACTTACGGTTTGCTGAAAACCGTCATGTGGCCTTGCGTAATTTGGGCGAGGAAGAGAATGTGTTGATGTCCTTAGTTCCACAAGTTAGAGAGGTTAAGGTAAGGCTGATTGAGGCTTCTAACGACACTTATTCTTATGCGGATAGGGCAAGTGTTGCTGATGTATTAAAAGAAATGAAAGAGTCTATTCATGGCTTAATGAATGGACGTGATGCGAGTGGACAGTATCTATTTAGTGGGTCAAAGGGTAACGATAGTCCCTATGGTTATGATAAGAATCAAGACGTTGGCAAGCGATACTTCTTTAAAGGGGATACTCATTCACGATTAGTGCAGGCTGATCAAACTCGTCAAATTGATAGCGCAGATCATGGCAAACATTTATTTGGAGAAAAGGACAGTGCTAATATTCTGAATGTTATGGATAAGGTGATTGTTGCATTACAAGATAAAAACCTGTCGTCTGAAGACTTGCACGATGATTTAGATGAAGCGATGCGTTGGGTTGACAAAACTTACGATAATATCCTGACAGTTCGAGCCTCTGTTGGTGCGCGCATGAATGAAATCGAGGCCATTGACTCCTCCGGTAAGCTACAAGGATTGCATTTAGCTTCCGAAATTTCGCGTTTAGAAGACTTGGATTACTACTCTGCTTCTACACAACTAGAGTTACGCACCTCCGCACTAGAGGCAGCTGCTTTGGCTTTTAAGAAAATCCAGAGTACAAACTTATTTGCTATTAATGCCCGCGGTTAAGCCGTTTTTTATTTTGCTCTTTTGTGAGACCCTTTCATGTTGAATAACGTAAAGCTTAGAACGTACATTGCTGTCACGTTGTTGCTGTTTTTGCTTTTGGCTGTCGTTGCGGCAGCCTTAAGTATGATGAATTTAAGCTCTGTATTGACAGCGCTTAACTCTGTTTCCAGTCAGGATGCCGCTGTACGAGCGGCAATTAAGGTGGCAGAGGATGGTTATTCTAGTGCTTTATTAACAGTGGTTATTTGTGCGGTATTAACGCTAGTGTTAGCGATTTATACTTACTTATATCTTAATACCCGTTTGATTCAACCCCTGAGCTATTTACAGAATCATTTTGATGCTATTGCAAATGGAGATTTATCTCAACGGATCATAAGTAAAAGCACAAACGAGGTGGGGCAGGTTTTTGAGTCATTACGCCGGATGCAAGATAGCTTGATTCGTACATTAAGTGCGGTGCGTCATGGTATCGTTAAAATTAGCGATGACTCCGATAGTATTGCGGGGGGGAACACTAGCCTGAGCTCACGTATTGAGCAGCAAGCTGCCGCATTACAACAAACAGCTGCCAGTATGGAGCAATTAGCAGGCACAGTACGCCAAAATGCAGATAATGCGCATCAAGCTAATCAGTTAGCTGCAACTGCTTCAACCGTAGCCCAACGGGGTGGTCAGGCGGTTGGCGAGGTCGTTAATACGATGCAAGGCATTTCTGCCAGCTCAAGTAAAATAGCAGATATTGTTGGTGTTATTGATAGCATTGCTTTCCAGACGAATATCTTAGCCCTGAATGCGGCGGTAGAGGCTGCACGCGCCGGAGAACAGGGTCGTGGTTTTGCTGTGGTTGCCTCCGAGGTCCGAGCTTTAGCGCAACGTAGTGCGCAAGCTGCTCGTGAGATCACCACTTTGATTGAGGATTCGGTCTCTAAGGTCAGCGAAGGTTCTGGGCAGGTAGAGCGTGCCGGTGCCACTATGCAAGAGATCGTTGACTCAGTAAAACGAGTCACGGATATCATGGGTGAAATCAGTGCTGCGACCATAGAGCAATCCAGTGGTATTGATCAGGTAAACTTAGCCGTCAGCCAAATGGATGTGACGACGTTGCAAAATGCGCAGATGGTAGAGGAAAGTGCACGTTTAGCGGCTGATATGAATACACAGGTGCAGGTATTAAATGAAACCTTGAGGGGGTATCAACTCGCAGACTCTCAAGTGATTGATATCGCTGCACGTCAGGTTAAAGCGCGTCAGCAACCAGTAAAAAAACCGGCTCTAGGCAATATAGGTACTAATACAGTTAGAAAGCCTACTCCTAACCGAGCGGCTCCGGCTGGGTTATCTCATACCAAGACTTCATCTTCCCCGGTCGCATCAGCGAAGAAAAAAGCCTCTGAAATCCCTGGGATGAATGCAACCTCCGGTAAAAATGAAAAACTCTTACGTCCCGATCTAAGTGGAACTAAAAACACGTCGACTGAAGACGATTGGGTCGAGTTTTAATGAGGATAGCATTGGTGCATGCGCTGAAATATACGGCTCTAGGTTTGGTCTTTGCTTTAGCAGGCTGTCATAGCACGGGGAATAATTTTAAATCTTCGGGTGTGGATCATTTGCAGCCAGGTATATCAACCATGGCAGAGGCAACAGAGTTTCTAGAGGCAGACCCTGTAAATCGCTACTACAGACCCGATGGATCATATACAGCGCGTTGGGCTCATGTGAACTCTTTAGTTCCGGATGGAATTTATCTGGGACGAGAGTTATGGATGGAGTTTGATGCGAATCATGTATTAATACGTATATCTAAACGCCAGAATGTGCAATCTGATCCAGGGCCTATGCCTATAGTACAGCCTTAATTGATCATGTTTATAAGTAAAACCCAGCATTAAACCGCTGGGTTTTTTGTGTTTATTTCATTTAGCTAAATGTATTAGTAATAGCTAGCATTGACAGAATCTAGCTAGACTGTGTTAAATGGAACAACAAAAGGTTAACAAACGTAAACATCATAAAAAGAGGGGTATTATGTTAAGTCGAGTCATGACCATGCTAAATCATGTTCGTATTAGTACGACATTGTTATTAGTAATGAGTCAATTCCTATTAGTAGTAGTGGTGTTAGGGGGCTCCGCTTATTACTTTTTAAATAAAAATGGCGATATGCTTGAAACCCTAGGGGCACAAAGCCATCGTCAGGCCCAGATTATGGGATTAACCGCCTCTACCTCAGAGGCAAGAGCCACATTGATGTTAATTGCACATCAAATGCGTGAGGCAGGTTACAGAGGAGACTCAGACCTATTAAAATACGCTGAACAGCAATTAGCTGGTGTAAAGGTCAGTATTCAACTAGCCGAAGAGGTATATAAGGATTTTTATCAGCATCAAATGCTATTAGACCCAGAGGGTCAGCGCTTGATAGAGGTAGTCAATGATAAATACGGTCCTTATATGAATGATGTTATTCATCAGTTGATTAAAACGCTAGATCAAAAAAGTTATGCTGATTTTTACGAAATCAATGAGCAAATAGGACATCAACGTGCAGAGGAATTTCAGCGTAGCCTGCATGATTTAACTGCCTATGTGCAGTCGCAAATGAATGAGTTTTTGGTGGTTGCGAGAGGCAGTACCCATACCGCACTGATTATTATTGTGACAGGGCTGTTAATGGGGGTTATTTTTACTTTTTTAATTCGTTATCTGTTTGCTCAGTGTGTAGTAAATCCTTTACGTGATTTAGGGGTTCATTTTGATCGTATTGCCAGCGGCGATTTAAGCCGCCAAGTACAGTTTGAGGGTAGTAATGA
Source organism: uncultured Paenalcaligenes sp. (assembly GCF_947630565.1). NCBI lineage: Bacteria > Pseudomonadati > Pseudomonadota > Betaproteobacteria > Burkholderiales > Alcaligenaceae > Paenalcaligenes > uncultured Paenalcaligenes sp. The sequence continues at coordinate 6,163 of NZ_CANRIC010000038.1, read as the reverse complement.
AATTGGTTTTATTTATGCCTCTGTACAACGTATGCAAAGTGGGCTGCAGTCAATGGTGGTGCAGGTGCGAAATAGTGCGCAGACCATCAACAATAGCGCCTTAGAAATCTTTTCTGGTAATACAGAGCTAAATACTCGCATGGAACAAACTGCCAGTGCGCTACAGCAGACAGCAGCTTCTATGGGTGATATTGCTACAGCGGTGCGATTAAATACGGATCATGCGATTGAGGCAGATGGTGTGACTAAGAAAGCCGCAGACATTGCTCAGAAAGGTGGAAAAGCGGTGCGTACAGTGGTCGATACCATGAGCGAGATTGCTCAAAGCTCATCACAGATCACGGAGTTTGTGAATGTGATTGATGGGATTGCTTTCCAGACTAATATTTTGGCTTTAAACGCCGCAGTAGAGGCTGCGAGAGCCGGAGAGCAAGGTCGTGGCTTTGCTGTGGTGGCCTCAGAGGTCAGGGCTTTAGCGCAACGCAGCGCACAGGCTGCTAGCGAGGTCAAAACCTTAATCGAGAGCTCTTCATTGCGAGTACATGCTGGTGCCCAACAGGCCGCAGAAGCCGGACAAGTCATTGACGAGGTCGTGGTGTCAGTGAGCTCAGCATCCCAACTCATGAGTGATATTACGCTAGCCTCGGATGAGCAGGCCGATGGGATTGGTCAGGTGAATGTTGCGGTGTCACAAATGGATAAAGTGGTGCAGCAAAACTCGGAATTGGTGGTGCAGCTAGCCAGCTTAGCTGGGGCTTTACAAGATCATGCGGAACACTTAACCCAAGCCGTAGCTCAGTTCAGGGTAGACGGTGACTCCATCATAGACGAAGCCCCTAGTGCCTATTTGCATTATCATCAATAGTGGTTTTAATTAGCAAAGCCATACATGAGGCGGGCCATGGTTTCATAGCCTGCCTCAAATAATTGCATTAAAAAGGGCGTGATTTGTGGCACCACAATAGTAAGAACAATAATGCCCGTAGTTAGGGTAATAGGAAAACCAACCGCAAATACAGTTAGTTGTTGCGCGGTACGGTTTAGAATCCCAAAAGCCAGATTCATCGTCAGCAATACGATCACTAAGGGCAATGCTAATAAGAGCCCAGAGAGAAAAATTTCCTTGCTCCAGTCCATAATGACACCCCAGCCATTTGGATGAAGGCTACCGACCTGAATAGGGAAAATCTCAAAGGTATATAAAAAGGCTTTTAGCATAACTAAATGCCCATTAGCAGCCAAAAAAACCAGCATGGTGACTAGATTAAGTAGTCGTGAAATGACCGCAGTATTCGAGCCCGTAGAGGGGTCAAAAAAGGCAGCAAAAGACAAACCCATCTGAAAACCAATAAACTCACCCGCGACAAGCACTACGGCAAAAACAATACGCATCACAAAGCCAAGGGCAATACCGATTAAAATTTGTTGGCAGGCTAACCAGAGAGCGGCCCAAGAGCCCGTAGGAAGCTCAGGTAAGGGCGCTAAAGTAGGAGCGATAGCAATCGCAATGACAGCAGCAATACCGACTTTGGCTTGCGGGGTGATGCTGGACTCGCTGAATAATGGGGCGGTGCTGAACAGGCCAAGAACACGAAAAAAAGGCCAAATAAAGGCGTTAATCCAGAGATAGAGTTGGTCTGCGGTAAATTCAATCATAGCTAATCAGCATGGATTTACATAACCAGTGTAGGAATTTGCGTCAGCAACGTGCGTATGTAATCCACCATGGTAGTGATTAGCCAAGGACCCAATAAGACCAGAACAGCTGCTACACCAAGTAATTTGGGAATAAACGAAAGGGTCATTTCGTTAATCTGTGTGGCAGCCTGAAAAATACTTACGACTAAACCGATAATTAGCGCAGTGATTAACAATGGGCCAGCCATTGATAAAGCAATGCGTAATGCGATATGAGTCATACTCATTACGGTTTCAGGCGTCATGATCGTACCTATTGATAAAAGCTGCGAGCCAAAGAGCCGAGTAATAAATGCCAGCCATCCGCTAATACAAAAAGCATGAGCTTAAAGGGCAGAGAGATCGTGACCGGAGGCACCATCATCATCCCTAGTGCCATCATCGTACTAGCCACGACTAGGTCAATAATTAAAAACGGAATAAAAATCGTAAAGCCAATTTGAAAGGCGGTTTTGAGTTCGCTGGTGACAAAGGCGGGCACTAATATACGTAATGGTAGTTCTTCTGGGCTTTGAATTTCACCCACATTAGCCATGTCAGCAAACAGCTGCAAGTCCGTCTCACGGGTTTGATGGAGCATAAAGGTCTTAAAAGGCTCAACCCCTGTGCTTAACGCCTCTTGGAAGGTAATTTCGTTTTTGGAAAGCGGTTCGTAAGCTTGCTCGTAGACCTGATCAAACACCGGTGACATGGTATAAAAAGTTAAAAATAAAGCAATACCAATCAGTACTGGGTTTGGTGGTGAGGTATTGGTGCCCATGGCATTACGCAGTAGGCCCAGTACAATAATAATGCGTGTAAAGCCTGTCATCATCATCAGCATCGCTGGCAGAAATGACATCATGGTCAAGAGCACTAACGTCTCTATTGACAGAGACCATGTCTGACTGCCATCTGCATTGGGATTACTGGTAATAGAGGGCAGGCCTAACTGTTGGGCTTCGACACCAAAAGGAAGCCAGAGCCCAAACAGGAAAAGCAGCCATGCAAAAGGGTTAAGGCGCGTTATTTTCACTATATTGCTGATCTTTTTGTTGTGTGATGGCGAGGCCAAGTTGCGCCTCGAAGTCGGCGTGTTTGGGAAGGGTGTGCAACAGAGTAATTTGTTGTGCCGTGACCCCAAGCACTAAACGCTGCTGTTCGATTTCGATGACAACGACACTGTTTCGGGAGCCAAGTGATTGCGTAGCAATGATTTGGATAGATTGACCCTTAGAGCGCAGTAAACCACTGCGGCGTGCTACCCACGCCGCAAAAAAAATAAGAACAACGACTACAACTAAACTTAGCGATAGTCGAAGTAATTCAAGCTGCGTCATTAGCGACGGCTATTAAGGCGTTGGATACGGTCTGAGGGTGTGACGATATCGGTAATACGGATTCCGTATTTTTCTTCGACTACCACTACCTCGCCTTGTGCAATTAAATAGCCATTGACATAAATATCCATTGGTTCACCAGCTAGACCGTCTAGCTCAACGACAGAGCCTTGGCCTAATTGCAAGATATTTTTTAGTGTCATGCGCGTACGACCGAGCTCTACTGATAGCTGGACTGGAATATCCATAATCATATCAATGTCGCTGCGGGTGCCTGGCTCGGCTTTGTCTAAAGGTTGGAAGACCTCTGGACTAGGCGTAGCTTTGGGTTTTTTAGGCTGCTCGGCAGGTGTTTCATCTGCGCCTATCGTTGCTGCGGTCTGTTCGGCTAGTGCTGCAGCCCAATCATCCTCTTGGACGCTACCTAAGCCATCGGCTTGAGTGCCTTTATCAGGAGATGAAGCGGACTCTTCGCCTGCTTGTTGCTCCGCCATTGCGGCAGCCCAATCGACTTCGAAGTCGTCGTTGTCTTGTGGGTCGTTAGCTTTGTTCGGATCTGTCATGGAGCCTTGCCTTGTGGAAATCGGGTTCTGTATTAGCCAGGAAATTCTGTACGCGCACGGCGTACTTATTATTAAAAGTACCGTAAGAGCCTTCTAGAACAGGTACGCCATCAACATGGGCGGTTATTTTTTCTGGAATCTCTATGGGTAGTACATCATTGACTTTAAGTTTAAGTAAATCACGCACTGCGAGATTAATTTTGGTAAAGTCAGCAATTAAGTCAACCTCAGCACTGCGTACTTGATGGGTCAGCTGCTGGGTCCAGCGTTGGTCAATGGCATCATTGCTCGTGTCTTGAAGTGGGCGAATGAGTAAGTCGCGCACTGGCTCAATCATTGAGTAGGGTAAGCACACATTTAAATTACCGCCTTGGGCTCCGAACTCAATATTGAAAGAGGTCACAACCACTAATTCATTACCAGAGCTAATACTAGCAAACTTAGTGTGCATTTCGGAGCGAATGTATTCCGCTTCGATTTTGTAGACAGGTTCCCACGAGTTACAGTAGCAATCCAGCGTGAGTTCTAGTAAACGTAAAATAATACGTTGTTCGGTGACGGTAAAGTCACGGCCCTCGACGCGAGTGTTATATCGACCATGCCCACCAAATAAACTATCAATAATTAGAAAAACCAAGTTGGGATCAAAGGTAAATAGAGAGATCCCACGTAAAGGTTTTAAGCTCACCATATTGAGGTTGCTTGGTACAGGCAGATTACGCTCAAAGTCACTGTATTTTTGAATGCGAATGGAGCCTACCGTAATATCCGCATTACGACGCATAAAGCTGAGCATGGTGCTGCGCAGGCGTCTGGCAAAACGCTCATTGATCAATTCAAGCGTTTGCATGCGGTGACGAATGACCCGCTCTGGGGAGGCTAGGTCATAGGCTCGAACCCCACTAGAGGCATCATTGGGTTCTGAACCATCATCGCTAGGCTCACCCGTAACGCCAGCTAGTAGGGCATCGACTTCGTCTTGAGATAAAAAACTTTGATACGTCATTATTGGACCACAAAGGCGGTAAATAACACATTAGTAATACGTGGTGCCGTTGGGCTCAAGTCATAAGGAGCACGAAGGGCATGAGTCAATGCGTCCACGAGCTGCTCTCGGCCTTCGGGAGTTTGTACGTGTACAGGGTGTTGCTCTGACAAAATCTTTAAAACACGGTCTCGTACCATTGGCATGTATTCGTGCAGCATAATACTGGATGGTTCATCTGCTACGCGTAAGGTAATGGCTACGTGTAGCACACGTGAGCGATTTGACCCATCATTTAAGGTGACGGTAAAAGGATCTAGCGCTGAAAAAATAGGTTTTTCAGAGGGCGGCGGCGGTGGGGGTGGCGCAGCAGGGCGTACAGGAGCCTGCTCTGGAGCTTCCTCGTCGATAGGGGCCGCCTCTTTTTGTAAAAAACTAAGTAGTGGCGTATTGGCTGGCCACGTGTAGTAGAGCGTAGCCCCTACACTAGCAGCAATCACAATAAGCACTAAAAGTAAGGTACGTAAAAGACGCTTAATTTTAGATGGTTTACGCTGGCGACGTGCTGGCGCTTCTTCGGGAGCAGCCGCATTGGCGGAGCGTTTACGAGCAGTAGTAGATGTAGCCATGGGAATAAACAACAACTCCGTTTAAAGGAGTAACAAATGTTAGGCAAATGTGTCGATTATAGCATTTGAATCGACGCGTTGAGTGTCTGTAGCTGAGGCCAATAAACCTGAGTTATCGTCTGATTGGTTTGTTCCAGTCAAACTGAATGTCGCTGGTTTATTGGGGTTTTTATCTGCGTGTTGTTCAGACTGTGCTGAAAAGCCTTGGTCACTGACATTGGCTTCGCCTAGGCTGAGCCCTGCTTGAGCTAATTGTTGCTGTAATTGAGGTAATGCTTGTTCTACCGTCAATCGTGTTTGGGCATGAGCCGCAAAAATCATGGCATTTGCTACGCTTTCAGTCACAGATAGCACAATACGTAATGGGCCTAGTTCAGGCGGATCTAAACGGATTTCAGCGGTCTGTAGCCCTGGGTTTTGCGCACCTTGTTGTCCTAACTGCACCATAACTCGGCTAAAATCAGCACCCCATTGTGCCGTTTGTTGCACAGGGGTTGTGATTTGTAGACTGTGGCTAGCTGCCAATGGAGCTGCGGGTAGGGAGCTAACTTGCAGAGCCGATTGCGTTAGGTTTTGCAATGAGAACTCAGGCGTTGCCGTAGTTTGGGTTAATGGCACAGTAGTTTGTTTTAACGACAACTGCTCAGTTAAGAGCTCTACTCTCTGCGCTGCTTGGTCTTTGTTTTTTGGGGCTAAACCGTTATTTTGACTGAGGCTATCAATAGCTAGGTTCACGCGTACTGCGCCTGATTTTGGATTTTCCGCGTTCAAGAAAGACAGAGGCTTTGTGTTGCTTTGAATCTCAGCGTTCAGTGTAGGCAGAGGTTTAGTATTATCTTGAGTATTGGTGTTCAAGAAAGACAGAGGCTTTGTGTTGCTTTGAATCTCAGCATTCAGTGTAGGCAGAGGTTTAGTATTATCTTGAGTATTGGTGTTCAAGAAAGACAGAGGCTTTGTGTTGCTTTGAAT
>NZ_CANRIC010000037.1:0-22091 GCF_947630565.1 uncultured Paenalcaligenes sp. | reverse complement strand
TCGTGCCTACCCTAGGCGTGTCTGCGGCTATCGCTTACAGAGCGTGGGACTGAGGAAGCATCCCACGGTGCGTCTTGAACTTCGTTACAACGTAGCGCCCTAACAGCGCTGAGTCTGGTCAATCTAGGCAAGCACAGAACCAAGCTGGCAAGCCTCGCCCTTTAGGGCGGGGTTATTGACGATGATTAGCAGTCTTAAAGTTAAGGTTGGATATGATGAGCCAGCAGCTTTTTACGCAAGGTACTACGAGTAATACCGAGTATTTCTGCGGCTTTAGATTGATTTCCATTGGTCTTTTCTAGGGCAATTTGTAAGACAGGGCGCTCTACATAGTTAATAACCATCGCTAAGATATCACGAGGCTGAGAGTCACCTAAGTCAGCAAAATAGCGTTCAAGACTGTCACGAACAGATTGCTCTAGAGGATTGGTGTTTGGCATGTTTTTATCAGTTAAAGCGGTCGACGAGAAGGTGGGGCAGTCATAGCCGTAGGCTGCACCAAAAATGAGCTTGGGTCATGTTGGTCAAACCAGCTAGCTACAGCCTGTAGTTGTTGTTTAGTACATTCGATTTTATTGATGGTGGCTAGCCACTCAGCGGCATTGGGTGTATCGGCCAAATACCAGCTTATGTGTTTGCGTGCTGAGCGTACCCCGATAAACTCACCGTAAAAATCATAGTGATCTTCAAGGTGCTCTAGCAAGACGTGCTTCATCTCGCCGTAGGTGGGTGGATCTAAAAAGGTATTGTGCTGCAGGAAATGGTTGATTTCCCGAAAAATCCAAGGGCGCCCCTGTGCGGCTCTACCCACCATAACCGCATCTGCCTTGGTGTAATCCAAGACATAACGTGCTTTTTTTGGGGAGTCGATATCACCATTGGCAATCACAGGGATGCGAAGGGCAGCTTTGACATCTCGAATTGTATCGTATTCGGCCTCGCCTTGGTAAAAGTCACAGCGAGTTCGTCCATGTAAGGTAAAAGCGGCTATGCCTGCATCCTCGGCTCGCTTTGCTACACGGATGGCGTTTTTACTGTCTCGATCCCAGCCTGTACGTGTTTTTAGTGTGACAGGGATTTGATGAGGTAAACAGGCATTCACCACGCTTTCTACGATCCGAGCGACCAGATCTTCGTCTTTTAATAAAGCCGAGCCAGAAAGTACATTACAGACTTTTTTTACTGGGCAGCCCATATTTATGTCAATAATATGAGCGCCTTTTTCTATGTTAAATAAGGCGGCTTCCGCCATCATTACCGGATCAGAGCCTGTGATTTGCACGGCAATCGGATCGGGCTCTCCCGTATGATCAAGACGCCTAGCAGTTTTGACACTATCCCATAAACGGGGGTTACTTGCCGCCATCTCCGTTACGGCGTATTCCGCACCGAGGGCTTTGCAAAGACGCCGATAAGGTCGATCCGTCACGCCAGCCATTGGGGCGACCACTGCTGGATTTGTTAACTGCCAAGAACCAATGCGCATCATATTAAATACGTAGCCCTTGTAGTAGTTGTCTCGCTAATGGCTGGCGCGCTAGCGCCAACATATCCATGCTTAATAAACCTAAACCGCAAGCATGTTGAATGAGAGGGTTCGTCGTGGCAAAAATTCGGGGTAATACATCAGTGACAGTGCCAGTTAGCCATCTATCAGGACGCCGTTGTTGGGCGTATTGCTGTAGTGCTGAGCTTGGGTCTAGGTCGGGAGTGGCTAGCCAAGGGCGTAAAGAGAGCGCTAGCTGTGCCGTATCACGTAAGCCTAGGTTTAATCCTTGTCCTGCAACGGGATGCAAGGTCTGTGCCGCATTGCCGATAGCAACTACATATGGGGCAGGCAGAGATGGCCCTGCGGATAAGGCTAACGGGAAGTCAAACCGATCACTGACAAGGGAGAGTTCCCCGAGTCTGGCTCCAAAGGATTGCATGAGTTCGGTATTAAAGGTGCAGTGATCCATGCCTTGCAAAGACGCTGTGCGGCTTGGAGAGTTACACCAAACTAAGGCATAGCAGTCAGATTGATTCGGGTGAGGGAGTAAGGCCAACGGGCCATTAGCGGTAAAGCGTTCAAATGCCCAGTCTTTTTTTGGGTGGCTACTTTGAATGGTAGCGAGTAAGGCGTGTTGGTTGTAGTCCCTAGTTAACTGATTAGGACGGACTCCATCAGACTGGACAGCAAGAGCAGCAGTGTAGCTGGTCGAGTCAGTGTGAATAATAGCGTGTTGTGTTGATTGTACCTGAGCAGGGGCTGCCACCTCTAGGTATGAAATGCCTTGCTGTTGGACTGCTTGACGTAGGCCATGTAGTAAGTCGTCGTAATTGACCACGCAGCCTAATAAGTCTACATCTAGCTCAGTGGGGGTGATAAGGGTGCGACCTAATCGGCCTTGTTGAGAGACATGTACAGTATGAATAGGCGCATAGCGTTTTGGCCACACGCCGAGCTGTTCTAGGAGTTGGCGACTGCCATGATTGAGCGCCAGAGTACGCGGATCTAATACAGAGCCGGACGGGGGTGGTTTTTGTCCAAAAAGGCCAATGCGCGTAGTGGGGTTGTATTGATGTAAAAGCAAAGCAAATACACAACCAACGGGGCCAGCCCCGCAAATGGCAATGTCAAAATCAAGGCGAGTCATAGATAGCAAGCAGCAGCAGGTGCGAAATCAATCAAATAAGGCTATTGTAATGGATAGCTAGTTTTAGGCGGGAAACTTTAGGTTTCTTCTTAGGTCTAGATCTCAATCGCGTAAACTATATATTCTTTTATTTTGACTCAGAGACCCCAATGAATGTATTGGATTGGCTTGTGCCATGGGAGTTCTCCCCCTCGTTAATTCTTGTTTTTATTGTCTGCGCCGTGTTGTTTTGGCGCGGCAGCCGAGTGCGTCATGTACAGGTGTGGCGACAATGGTTATTTTGGTTAGGCTTTATTGGGCTCTATCTCAATTTGCATACGATAGTGGATTACTATTCCGAGCGCATGTTTTTCATTCATCGTATTCAACACTTGTTTTTGCACCATTTATTGCCTTTGATGGTCATGCTGTCGTACCCAGGACAAGTCATGCGTGCAGGCCTGCCTGCGTCATGGCGCTATAAATTGCGGGATTTGAATCGCACTAGATTGGGTAAAGGGTTACAAACACTACTCACTCATCGTATTTTTGTACCGTTTTTATTTGTCTTTTTTGTCTTGGTTTGGCTGCTTCCCATTCCTCAGTTCTACTCAATGATTGATTGGCGTTTATATCGAGTGATGAACTGGTCTGTGGTGATTAGTGGCTTTATGTATTGGAATTTGATTTTAGATCGTCGGCCAGCACCACCTGCCGCAATGCGTCCATGGGCCAGAGTCATTTCGCCCCTCTTAACGATGGCGCCACAAATTGTTGCTGGTATTTATATTACTTTTGCCTCTGTGGATCTTTACCCCATTTTTGATCTGTGTGGTCGAGCCATACCTAGTTTTGATGCATTAAAAGATCAGGCTGTTGGGGGGCTAGTGATGTGGGTGGCTGCTGGGCTAGTCGAGACTTTTGGTGTCGTATATGCATTAGCAACAGCTGTTCGATTATCAGCTAAAGGTAGAATACGTTCAGAGGTAATAGAGCGTATGCGATTAGGTAGTCCCACTGTGAGTTCGTAGGAGGCAGGGCCACATGAAAAAAAGAACAGGTAGTCGTTGGGTCGCTTTAGCGCTCTGTGTTCAGATGGCTAGCGTACCGGTTTTGATGGCGCAGCCCATGGGTATTCCCAGTATTGGTACTGCAGCAGGTGCTGAGCTATCCCCTAATTTGGAACGCACGTTAGGGGATGCGATCATGGAGCAAGGGCGTCGTGATCCGCAATACGTCTCTGATCCAGTGATTAATCAATACCTGACTCAGCTAGGGCAACAACTCGCGGCTCACTCTTCCGTTCCGCTGCATCATGATATTCAGGTTTTCGCACTGCGTGATAGCAGTATTAATGCTTTTGCTTTACCTGGTGGGTATGTGGGGATCAATACGGGGTTATTAGCCTCTGCAGCCAGTGAGTCCGAGTTAGCCTCGGTGGTGGCACACGAAATTGCGCACGTAGCTCAGCGTCACGTGGCTCGAGGCATGACACAAAGCTCTGAATCCAGTCACCTGATGATCGCGTCTTTAGTGGGGGCGCTGTTAGCCGGTTTAGCAGGTAGTGCTGATTTGGCTATGGGTGTGGCGGCCTTCGGACAGGCCGCCGCCGTAGACCGTCAGTTAGGGTTTTCTCGTCAAGCCGAACAAGAGGCCGACCGAGTCGGGTATCAAATGTTACAAGGGGCTGGATTTAATCCCGTCGGGATGGCGGATATGTTTAAACGATTGATGCAAAGCTCTCGTTTAAATGAGTCTCCTAACGCCTATGCAACGACTCACCCACTATCTGCCCAACGATTATCTGATGTGGAAAACCGGATTATGTCTAATACCACGGCATCCTTTTCTGAAAGTGATGATTTTTGGTTTGTACAGGCAGCCGCTATGGTGATTCAAGCCCAAGGTGGCTCCGCCTTGGTGTCTTTGCAGCAGCGTTTGCAGAGTTTAAGCTCTAGTCGAACAGGGGTTTCACAGGCAGCGGCTTATTATGGTTTGGCTTATGCTGCAAAGCAGCGTCGAGACTTAGCTGGGGCGCAACAGTATTTACAGCGTGCGATGCAGACAGGGGTGAGTTCAGCCACGATGGATGTGTTGCAGGTTGAGTTACTGTGGGCCCAGAAACAAAATGCTCAAGCCCTAGAAAAAGCACAAGCGGCTTGGCGACAGTGGCCGCAAAATCAAGCGGTTGCATTAGCACTTGTTGAGGCAATGCAGAAACAAAATCAAACGACTCAAAGTATTCCATTTTTACAACAACGAATTCTGCAATGGCCAAAGGAGCCTCGATTCCATCAGCTGTTGGGTGCCGCACTTGAGCAAAATCAGCAGCCCATAGCAGCACGTCGAGCCATGGCTGACTATTATATTTTAGTAGGTGCTTTGCCTAGCGCTGTCTCTCAGTTGCAGCAGGCCAGAAATCAAAGCACTGACTTTTACGAGCAATCAACACTGGATGTGCAAATTCGTGACTTGCGAGAGCAGTTGGAGCGCGATCGATTATTGCTAGAGCGCTTTAAAAGCTAAAAATTAGGTGTTCGTTTCAAAAAAACGAGCTAATCGTGTAGGCAGCCAGTGGATAGTGCCGGGGAATGCTCCCGTGGTGAAGCCTACATGACCACCTTGTTCTGGTTGATGTAGCAATACATGAGCTGAACAGTCTTGTGGTAGAGGTAATGACTCCATCGGGACAAAAGGGTCATTTTTGGCATTAAGAATAAGCGTAGGGATCGCGATTTGCGAGAGCAGTGGTTTGCTTGATGCCTGAGTCCAATAATCCAGTGCATTTTTATAACCATGCATGGGGGCGGTATAGACATCATCAAAATCCCGTAAGGTCTTGGCTTGGCCTAACCGCAAGGTGTCTATCATGCCAGGAAAGCGTTTTGACTTTTCAAAAATTTTATTTTTCATGGTTTTTAAAAAGTGCGGACAGTAAACGCGTTTGCCAATAAAACTATCCGAGAGCCTTTGACCACAACTTACTAAATCCATAGGAACAGAAATAGCGGCGGCTGCGGTGAGCCAATGGGCTTGTTCGGCTTGTTCGCCTATATGTTTTAATAAGGCATTACCGCCTAAAGACACGCCGACGGTGTGCCATGAGGCTTTCGGTAGTCGTTCACGTACCGAGCCTAAAATAAATGAGATTTCCTCACTGTCTCCGGAGTAGTACGTTCTGGCCATTCGGTTAGGGAAGCCAGAGCAACTACGGAAGTGGGCAACGACAACGACCCAGCCACGAGCCCTAAAATATTGGGCAATGGATTGAGCATAGTGACTTTGACTGCTGCCCTCTAGACCATGAAATAACACTAAGGCTTGGGTTTCGGGGCTTTGAGGTAGACGAGCCCAATCATCCTCTTGCATCCATCGTCTAGCTGCGGTGGAGTGTAATTGGGCGTCATAAGGAGCCATGGCTCCTGAAGCAAGTTTATCGGCAAATAACCCTGGGCCAGTCCAATCTAAATCAAGAAAATCACCATCGGGCGTATTGATGCGTTGCCGCACAAATGTAATGTGATGGTGGCGTGCAATATAAGCACTGTAGATGGTTTGTGCGTGTCCGCCCGGTAACCAAACGGGTGAGGGGCAGTCAGCAAGATCAATTTTGGCAGTCACGAATAGTTAAAAGCGAAAAAAATGAGACAGATTGGGTAGCTACTCTGCGTTATTGTGAGCTGCGAGTTGGTAGGTAGCGCTACAATATGGGCAGCTTGCTGTGCCGTTTTTCTCGATTTCTATGTAGACACGAGGGTGCATACTCCAAAGGGGGGAGTTTGGACCAGGACAGTGAACAGGTAAATCAGACGCGTTTACTGTGATAGTCTCAAATGTTTTTTGGGTATGGGTCGCGCTCATGATGGCTCCTTAATAGCTGATAGGCAAATAATACGATAATTGTAGCAAGCCCTAGCCGTCCTTGGCGGTATTTAACTTAGGAGACACGGTGTCATTACAAAACAAACTACGACTTGGCTCATTCTCTAATCGTGAGCGTCGTTATTTTAGCTTGGGTTTTAACGAGGCGTCGTCGGCGTTGATTGCAACGGGGATATGGGGCTTTGTGACGGGGATCGCCATGTTAAAGTCGGGCCTGTCAGAAACCTATTCCGGTCTAATGACGCTCTTTGTGTACGCTGGATCGGCGCAATTAACGTCATTACCGCTGATTGAGTCTGGTGCGCCTCTGTGGCTGATTTTTGCTGCCGGGATGATCGTGAATATACGATTTATTATTTTTGGTGCTGCACTACAACCTTTTTTCCGTCATTTACCATGGAAAAAGCGCTTGGCACTCGGCTTTGTGACCACTGATATTACCTTTGTCTTGTTCATGTCTCGCTTTGGTAATGATAAGCCTGTTGGTAGACAGCAACACTTATGGTACTTTTTAGGTATTGTGATCCCGAGCTGGTTTACTTGGCAGATTTGCTCATTCGCTGGGATCTTTTTAGGTGGCTTTATACCCGCGTCATGGGGGATTGAGTACGCCGCTATTTTAGCGCTTATGGCGGTGATTTTACCCTTGTTAAAAACGCGTCCTTTTTTAATGTGTTTAGTGGTGGCAGGCGTGGTGGCGTGGGTAGGGCAGCTCTTACCATTACGTTTGGGCTTAGTGGCCTCTGTGATCGCAGGAGTTGTGGCGGGCGTGGTGACAGAGCAACTACAGAACAAAAGGAGCACCTAAATGCCATTTACACAGTATGATTGGTATATTTTGGGCGCAATAGCCTGTTTAACCGTGGTGAGCTTTTTAACCCGAGCAGGTTATTTTTTATTTGGTGATCATTTGCCTTTGCCCGATGGTGTACGACGTGCATTACGTTATGCACCCGTAGCAGCTCTCACCGCTATTATATTACCCGAATTTCTACCGTGGTCGGCACAGGAATCACCTGGCTTAGACCCTTACAAACTGATTGCGGCCTTGGTTGCCGTGCTGGTGTATTTTCGCACACAGAACTCTGTGTGGTTAATGACTTCTGGCATGATGGCGTATTGGCTATGTAGAGCCTTGTTTTAGTTGGCTTGTGCCGCAACGCAATACACATTCTCAATGAAAGACACAAACGCAGATTCTGTTCCTAGCTTTTCCAGTTTTGGTTTACACCCCGACTTACTATCCTCTATTTTAGCTGCTGGCTATACCACACCAACACCTATTCAAGCCCAGGCCTTGCCTGTGGTGATGCAAGGGCGCGATGTGATGGGGGCAGCGCAAACGGGTACAGGTAAAACCGCCGCATTTTCATTACCTATTTTGCATCGGCTTATGCCTTTTGCAACTAGCAGTGCTTCTCCAGCTCGTCATCCAGTAAGGGCCTTGATTTTGACCCCTACCCGAGAATTGGCGGATCAGGTCGGAGAAAGCGTTAAGTTATATTGTAAAAATACGCCTTTACGTTCCGCCATTGTATTTGGTGGCGTCGATATTAGAGTACAGCGAGACGAACTACGCCGGGGTTGTGAAATCCTAATTGCTACTCCCGGTCGACTGTTAGATCATATTGAGCAAAAAAATGTCAGTCTTAGTCAGGTAGGCATTTTGGTGTTAGACGAGGCTGACCGCATGCTAGACATGGGGTTTTTACCTGATCTAGACCGCATTGTGCGTCAATTGCCTAAACAGCGCCAAAGCTTACTTTTTTCAGCGACATTTAGCCCAGAGATACGCAAGCTAGGTAATAACTTTTTAAACGACCCAGTCAGTATTGAAGTCGCTGCTCGTAATGCGACGGCAGATACCGTAACACAAAGTGCTTACTCTGCAGAGGGTGACGATAAACGTGCGGCAGTAGAACACATTGTACGTAGCAAAAAACTCAGCCAAGTTATTGTGTTTACGAACACAAAGGCGGGAGCCAGTCGATTAGCTCGTCAATTAGAACGAAATGGCCTAAAGGCCGAGTCGATTCATGGCGATAAAAGCCAAATCGAACGAATGAAAGTGCTAGAGGCCTTTAAGGCAGATGAACTAGAAGTCTTGGTGGCAACCGATGTGGCAGCTCGTGGTTTAGATGTGGCTGGGGTGCCTTGTGTGATTAACTTTGATCTGCCCTTTAATGCCGAAGACTACGTACACCGTATTGGGCGCACTGGTCGGGCAGGAGCCAAAGGTGAGGCCATTGCCTTAGTGAGCGCTGAAGAAAGTCATTTGTGGAATGATATTCAAAAACTGATCGGCAGCAAGCTCACATTGCAAAAATTAAATTTGCCTACGGTAGCACAGCCCCCTCGTGTGGCTCGGGGGCGAGAAAACTACCGAGAGCGAGGCCGTCCTCATAAACCTCAGGATGAGATTTTCTATAAACCGTACCAGCCAAATAGCACAACAGCGGTTGTTAAGCCTGCTACGAACACAAATAGCAATGGCAATAAAAAACGGTTTGTGGGTGTGCTATTGGGCGGCGGCTATTACTAATTGCTCAAAACTGGCGACAGGCGCGCCAAACTGAGGTTTTTTTTCTGCTTGTTGTAATAAGCGATCAATATGCTCAGCAAAAGGCAATAAGGGACCATAAAATAGGGTCCCTTTTTTGTTTTGTATCAAAATAGTAGGGAAGTCTTCAATATCCTCGTCAATGAGTAGGTTTTCGTGTTCTTCTACATCCACCCAAACAAAGCTGTGCTGCGGGTATTTAAGTTCTAGGGATTCAATTTGAGCCTCGAAGCCATTGCAGGTCCTACACCAAGCCGCACAGAAACAGACAATGGTGTATTGAGAGTCTGTTTGTGTTGATAGTTTTTGTAGTAACTCTTTTAGGTTCTGTTGCGGATAAAGCATAGGATATACCTTAAAATTAAATAATCGTTCTATCATAATGTGGAATCACATCTGTAATTATTATGACTTCTATTTCTACTGAGCTAAAGCCCCCAGCAGGTCAAACAGCAGGTCAGCGGATACGACAAGCATTTAGTCGTGCCTTAGTCTCTCAGATGCACCCTAAAATGTTGGGGGCCTTAGTGCTGCCTTTTTTAGTCGCTTTATTCGGGGCTGTTTTATTATTATGGTTTTTTTGGACACCGTTAAAAGAGCTAATTGCACACTGGTTAATGCAATGGGGAGTTCTGGATGCACATGCTGACTTATGGTTAGTGGGAATCGGGTTGTTTGCCATTAAAACAATAATTGTGCCTGTTTTAGCAGCTGGAACCTTACTGCCCTTAGCCGGTATAGCCGGGCTAATTGTCTCTGCGGTGATGGTCATGCCCATTGTTTTATTGTTTGTGCAAAATAAATCCCACCCCACATTAAAAAAACAGGGGCAAAATGCATTTAGCTACAGTGTGGCTAATGCGTTGTGGGTCGGTTTTTTGTTTATTATGGGCTGGATGCTCAGTTTGCCTTTTTGGCTGATCGCTCCTCTGGCTTTAGTACTACCTGTTTTTTGGTGGGCGTTTGCTTTTACCCGTTTGTTGCGGGTGGACTCCATCGTAGAGCATGCCAGTACCATAGAGCGAAAAATACTGCTGCAACGTCATAACAAAGAATATTGGTTATTAGGCTTGGTCTTGTCATTATTGAACTTATTACCACCGGCCTGGTTTATTTTGCCTGTTTTTTCTGCTTTGGTTTTTGCTCATTTTAATTTGTCAGCGCTAGAGTCATTACGTGCAGAAAAAACACTAGATAGTCATGAATTAACCCTGTAGATTCCAAAGAGAGAGTTATGCAAAAAAAGCAGATCCCAGCAATTCGTTTAATCATTATTGGTGATGAAATTCTATCTGGACGGCGTCAAGATAAGCATTTTTCTCATTTAGTGGAGCTATTAAAAGCCAGAGGCTTGAAGCTGCATAGTGCTCAGATTATTTCTGACGAGCCTGATCATATTGAACACACCTTGCGAGCCAGTTTTTCAACGCAAGATATTGTGTTTTGTTGTGGTGGCATCGGGGCAACGCCTGATGATCAAACGCGTCAGGCTGCAGCTCGAGCCTTAGGGGTCGATTTAACACTGCACCCCGAGGCCGCTGCCTTAATAACAGAGCGAACTCAAGAGCAGGCACTACAAGGGCATGGTAGTGCTGATATGTCGTTAGCAGAAAATCAGCAGCGACTACAAATGGGCGTCTTTCCGGTGGGGGCCGAGATTGTGCCTAACCCGTTCAATAAGATTCCAGGGTTCTTTATTCAAAATCATACCTTTACGCCAGGGTTCCCTGTGATGGCGTGGCCGATGATGGAGTGGGTGTTAGATCACAAGTTCGCTGATTTTCATCATACAGAGACTTCAGTAGAGATGTCGTTCTTAGCTTTTGCCTTGCCAGAATCTAGAATTACCCCAGCCTTAGAGCAGTTAGAGCTTAACTGGCCAACCGTAAAAGCCTTTAGTTTGCCAAGTGTAGGAAATAAATCGGTGCGTCCCCATATAGAATTAGGAGTCAAAGGCGACCCCGAGTCGTGTGCTCAAGCCTTTGTTTTCCTACAGAACCGGGTCACAGAGGTGGGGGGTAAATGGGAGCTATTAGGGTAAAGCAGGACTTGCTATGTGGAATTGAATTTCATAACATGGAATTATTGCACTGCACCATCTTTCCTACTACATAGGCCAATCTCTTTATGCTTGCTGCTAAAACCATGCCAACAACGGGTTTAAGTTCCGGATTAGTCACTATACAGGTCCTAGAGCGCGCCATGATTTTGCTTGATGAGTTAGCTCGTCAGTCAGAACCGGTAGCCTTAAAAGATCTGGCTAAAGCGACAGGGCTACACACCTCCACCACGCACCGTATTTTGAACGACTTGGTAGTAGGTCGTTATGTGGAGCGAGTGGATAGTGGTTTATATCGATTAGGTATGAGACTACTGGAATTGGGGTCTTTAGTTAAGGGACGCCTGAATGTGCGTACTGTGGCGGTTGAAGCCATGCGAGAGCTTCATAAGATCACAGGACAAACGGTGAATTTAGCCTTGCAGCAAAGTGATGAAATTGTTTATGTGGAACGCTCTTGGAGTGAGAACTCGGGTATGCAAGTGGTGCGCGCTATTGGTGGGCATGCTCCTTTGCACCTAACATCAAGTGGCAAGTTGTTTTTATCTGAGTTAGATTCCCGTCAAGTACGCACCTATGTCATGCGAACAGGTTTAGCAGGGAATACCCGTAACAGCATTACGCAGGTATCAGAGCTAGAAAACGAGTTAGCTTTAGTTCGACGACATGGTTATGCTCGGGATAATGAAGAGCTAGAGCTAGGGGTGCGTTGTATTGCCGCAGGCATTTATGATGATACAGGGACTTTGGTTGCAGGGTTATCGCTATCAGCTCCTTCTGAGCGTTTACGTGATTCATGGATACCTATATTGCAAGACACGGCTAAGTCTATTTCCGCTTCCTTGGGGTTTGAACCCAAAAGGGATGAGCGACGCAGCTCGTGAAAGCGATTAAGTGGGCGTAAAACCTTGCTTTGATTGATATATTACAGATTGTTGTAGTGCAGCATAATAACTACATTGTCTTTAGAAATAACCAATATGGCCTTGACCCCAATGTTTATGTGGGTACAATATAGGTATTGTTGCAATGCAACATGGAAGGTTTTTCCGTTCTAGTTAAACGGTCTAGGCCTTCGGTAATAATTTATTAATGTATGTCGAATCAGCCTCTTAAGGAAAACACCATGAGCGTACCAGCACAACAGTTTATTTCTACTCAACAGAAAAACTTTGAGAACCTAATCACAGCTCAGAACCATATTTTCTCTGGTTTCGAGAAATTGGTTAATCTAAACATCAAACTATTCAAAAGCTCTTTAGATGAGATCGCTGTTAAATCTCAGCAAGTAGCCGGTCTTCAAGACGTGCAACAAGTTGCTAGCTTTGCTACTGAATTGGCTCAGCCTTCTGCTGAAAAAGTGTTAAATTACGGTAAAGAAGTTTTTGAAGTAGTGAGCAGTGTTCAAAAAGAAATCACTCAACTAGCTGAAAAACAAATTGCAGACAGCCAGCAACAAGCCGCTGAGTTCGTAGAGCAATTCGCTAAAAACGCACCAGCTGGCAGCGAAAGCGCAGTGGCCTTAGTTAAATCAGGCTTAGTTGCCGCTAGCAACGCGACAGATACTGTGTTAAAAGCGACACGTCAGGCTGCGGAATTAAATCAAGCTAACGTGAATGCAGCAACTGGTGCTGTAATGAAAACAGCTGAACAAGCCGCTGAAGTCGTAGAGCAAAACATTGCTCGCGCTCGTAACGCTAAATAATAGAATTGTCTTGCCTTGCTAGGGGTAGTAAAGTGCAAGGCAATAAGTGGCATATATAGGTAACTATTTATGCCATCCTGTGTGGTGTGTTGTTTTTATAGCCCTTAGTTTTATAACTAAGGGCTTTTTTCTATTTGGGCTTAACGAGTTTGGTTCTGAATGGCATCCACACAGTCACGAATTAACAACGGCCCTTGATAGATGAGGCCCGTATATAGCTGTATGGCATTAGCGCCTGCTTGAATTTTTTCCACGGCTTGAACCCCTGAGCTAATACCGCCCACACCGATGATGGGATAGTCTGTCCCTAGTTGTTGGCGTAGACGCTGAATGACGCGAAGGGATAGCTCGTGAACGGCAGGCCCTGATAGGCCGCCTTGCTCATGGGCGTTAGGTTGATTTATGACGTAATCGCGGCTTAGGGTCGTGTTGGTCGCAATAATACCGTCGATTTGGCATTGTTGTACTGCTGTAGCAATACTATCTATTTGTGCGCTATCCAAGTCAGGGGCGATTTTTACGGCAATGGGGACATAACGACCCTGTTGCTCTTGTAGTTCTGCTCTACGAGTATTTAAGGCGCCTAATAATTGAATTAACTCGTTTTCACCTTGTAGTGCACGTAGATTTTGCGTGTTAGGAGACGAGATATTTACGGTCACATAGTCCGCATGAGCATAGACCCCATCTAGACCCTTTAAATAGTCTTCCGTCGCATTTTCAATAGGTGTTGCGGCATTTTTCCCAATGTTTAGGCCTAAAGTTCCGCCATTTTTGCGCCATTGGCTTTGTTGCACATTATGAATAAACTGGTCTAAGCCCTCATTATTAAAGCCAAAGCGGTTGATCAGGCATTGTTTAGCAGGCAGACGAAATAAGCGAGGCTTTGGATTTCCTGATTGTGCCAGAGGAGTGACAGTGCCGACCTCTACAAAGCCGAAACCCAATGCGCCTAATGCATCAATATGCGCCCCATTCTTGTCTAATCCTGCCGCTAAACCAACGGGGTTTTTGAGATCCAAGCCCATTAATTTAGTCGGTAATAAGAGCTCTTGGCTTATAAGACTAGCCGCGACCTGATGGACTTTTTCGAGCCAATGCAAGGTAAACTCATGTGCTTTTTCGGCATCCATGCGAAATAGAGCAGGGCGTACTAAACCGTAGGTATGAAGTAGTAATGACATATTAGGGGGCTGGGCTTGAGACCCATTCGCCATGTAAAAAAAGTTGATAAGGAGCAAAGCGTGTTTTATATGCCATTTTACGACTTTGCTGAATCCAATAACCCAAATATAGCCAGGGTAATTGTAATTGTTGGCAATAGTTGATTTGCCATAGAATTCCGTATGTCCCTAAACCTGAAACCAAAGGATCAAAAAAGGTGTAAACCGCAGAGATCCCTTGCTCAACCTCATCAATCAAGGCCACCATCTTTAAGGTAGGGCCATCTCTAAACTCAATCAGGTAAGAATTCACGTTGCTGGCTAAGAGAAACTCAATGTATTGCGATTTATCGGCATTATCCATATCAGACCCAGTATGACGGGCTGCTTGATAATCGCGATACAAGGCGTAATGCTCATCATTCCAAACTAATGGCTTACGGGTTGTGCTGAGATGTTGGAACTGCTTGAGGGTGCGTTTGAAGCTGCGACTCGGGGCAAAGCGAGTGGTATCAACACGCAGTGGAGTGCAAGCATGACATGGTTCGCAGTGGGGACGATAAATAAATGTGCCACTACGTCTAAAACCTACGTCAATTAAGGCGCTGTAATTGGTATTGTTGATGAGGTGTGAGGGCGCAGCCACTAAAGACCGAGCACGCTTATGCGCTAAATAGCTGCAGTCGTAGCTTGACGTTGTATAAAACTGGATAGCAGTGGAGATAGGTTTAGGCACGAGACTCTGGCTGAAGATCAGCAGGTAGAGGGTAAATGTCCCCATTGGCACGTAGCTGGCCTTGGTGCCATTCAGGTGTTTCTAGGGCCGTATAGTGATTGAGAAGCTCGACAAAATCAGAGCGAGCAATGGAATGGGCTCCTAAACTAAGCAAGTGATCCGTTTCTTGTTGGCAATCAATGTACTCAATCTGAAAACGGTGCTGTAGTAGTTGGGTTAAATAGTAAAGGGCAATCTTGCTAGTGTCAGTCATAAGGCTAAACATAGACTCACCAAAGAAAAAACGGCCTAATTTTGTTCCATACAACCCACCTACTAATTCAGACCCATGCCAGACCTCAATGCTATGAGCAAAGCCGAAGTGGTGTAGTTGATGATAAGCCTCAATAATCTCTTCCGAGATCCAAGTGCCTTCCTTATGTTGACGCGTTTTACCGCATTGCGAGATAACAGCTAAAAAAGCGGCATCGGTGGTGATTCGTAAAGGTGCCTTATCCGTTAATTCTAGACGCGCTAGTTGTCGGCATTTTTTTGCTAATGATTTAGACAGCTTAAACTGATTGCATTGCAAGATAGTCCGTGGATTTGGAGACCACCACAGGATGGGCTCTGCGTCGTTATACCAAGGAAAAATCCCATGTTGGTAGGCGTAAAGCAAGCGGGGCAGGCTTAAGTCAGCCCCAGCTGCCAGTAAGCCATTATCTAAAGCCATTTCCACAGGGGGAAATGGCTCATTAGTCTCAATCCACGGAATAGAAATAGACGGCATAGTCAGAGAATGACTTAGTGGTTTTCGCTAAGACTGTAGTGATGCACAGAAAAATGGCCTTTCTGACGATCGGCTAAATAGTGCTCTATGGTTGTGCTGACCGTCTTAAAGGATAAATTATCCCAAGGGATTTCATCTAAAGCAAAAAACCTGGCATCTAAGGATTCAGGGCCAGGATTTAGCTCAGGGCGAGTCACTGTAGCTAAATAGTACAAGTGGACTTGCCCCGCCTCTGGTACATCAATGACGGTAAATAGCTCCCCGAGTTCTAGATGGGCTCCGGCCTCTTCGTCAGCCTCGCGCATCGCACCCTCAGCCGTGCTTTCTTTAAGCTCCATAAAGCCAGCCGGCAACGTCCATGTGTCATATCGAGGTTCAATAGCCCGTTTGCATAATAGGATTTTATCCCCCCAAATTGGCACTACCCCCACTACATTACGTGGGTTTTGGTAGTGAACAGAGCCACACTGTAAACAGACATCACGGACGCGATTATCATCAGGAGGAATAATCCGTGCCAATGGGTTTGCGCATTGCGTGCAGTAGTTAATCGTGCGGGGATTAGGAAAATAGAAATCAGATGGGCTAGTCATAGCGTTCTATAAAGTTAGACAGGTGGTTAAGATTGTAGAACACTTGTTGCCCAAGCAATAGTCTGACTAATTTTTTGTCAGGGGTCTGACTCGTACCTAGAGTTCATTAGCCGATAACTATTACATGCTGCCCAAGGTCCTGTTGGTTTTTGTCTATACCATTGCCTCTTCGTACACCTTCTCAATCTTAGTAAACTTAGTGACGCTTTCTAGGCGAGTTAAGGTTGTGAGTTTCATCGAGTTTTTCATTGGGCGATGTGGCACGTTGGTCACTGGCGTTTGCAGCGAGAGCGGTTTGCCGAGTTCAAATAAATAATATAAATCAGCAGAATCTGATTTCTTACCCGCTTGATCTTCGGTAATGGTGTAGCGTGGCAACACAGTGACTCGCTTAACCGGCCAAAGTTTGTCAATTTGCTTGGTTGAACTTTGAGCGTCTGAGGTAGATGCCAACGCTAAATAGCGAATTTCCTCGGCAATATGTTGCTTAAATTTCTGTAAAAACGTGCGTTGCGGCAGGTGATACCACTGCGCTGCACCTTGCTGAAATTTTTCAAAATAGCCATTATCACGACCACGTTGCCCACCCAATGCCACTGTCATCGTTAGATCAGGGTACAGCACTTGGCGCATGCCATGATACGGTATGCGTGCGGCTTCTTGTACATAGAGTTTTTCCGCCATGCCAGCCACAGGATACATGACGTCATTGACTTGCCCTGCTTGTGTATTCGGTGCTGTGCCAATTTGCGCTTGCAAGAATTCTAGCAACCACTGATGCCCGTAATAACGGCTTTTAGTCTGGGTGGTGTCTGTTTGACTAAGTTCGTTTTGGCTAGGCAACAGGGCAAACGCGCCAATACCGACTTCCTCTATCGCGGCTGCGTAGGGGTTTTGGTTTGTCGCTTGATCAAAAAAGCCAGGGTATAAAGCAAAAGCACCAAAGACAGGGCGGCTTTTCTTGACGGGTTGGCTAGCTATTGCACTTGATGGCGATTCAGGTAAGCGGGGCTCTGATAATCGGATGAGTGCATCGCGATAACGGTGCATTTGGTTAATGGCATCGTCTGGTACATAATCCGTATTTTCAATATCTTCATTACTGTCATCAAAGCGGTTTTTCTCGGTTTTAATGCGGTACTTGGCATCAAACAGCCAAATAAACTGCTTCTCTTGTGATGAGCCTGAGTCTGCTTTTGTTAAATGGGCGCTTTTAGGTAATGTCACTTCCAACACAATATCGGGCTCTTGGTTAACCAAGTACGAGCGTATTGATAGGCCCTTTTTGGTAAATTTAGGCTCGTGTGCCAACCTAGCTGTCACACCATCACTGCGCTTAAAACAAAAGGCACCGGCAAAACCATCTTTTAGTTTGTATTCAAAAAAGTCATTTTGGGCGAGCTTAGCCGCACTGTTTTTCACCAATTCAAAGCCAAGGTCCTGCTCTAAAATCTGTTTCAAACACAAGAAACACCACACTTCGTAAATCTCAGCCACTGATTTCATTGAAATGCTCGACTGATTGCCAAATACATCTAAATAAAATTTCAGCTCCTGCCAAATACGATACACCGCACTGTATCCCGTTTTTTGCTGCAGCACTAACGATTCACGGTTTACCCCTGTGCATATACCAACCTCTTTTAAAAAACTTTGATCTAACACTTTTTGCAGAGGCTGTTGCCAACTATGTAGCTCATTTAAAAATGCATCCGACAACCGCTGGCGATCTGGCGCTTGATTACTTTGCCTAAGCTTTTGTTCAAATTCCGCTAATTGCCTTTTGCTTCTATTCACCGCCATTTTGATAAAGCGGTTTTCGGGGGTATCCACACTCAGTTGCTTTTTTTCGACCACATAACGCTTATCGTACTGACCATTAGCAAAGTCTTGCTTGACCTGCTCAGCTAACTTATGTGGCAAGCGCCCTTTTAATTTAGCCGCTTTAATATTGGCCACTGTGGGTTGTAAACGGCTATGCGGTGCAGCACAAATCACTTTTAAGCCTTGCTCAAAGCGCTTCCTCAATGCAGCAAAATTAGCCAACCACATCAGTGGAAAGTGTCCACGTTGCTGGCTAGTCGCTGCGTCTTGCTCGGTTTTTTCTACCAAACTAAAGCGCCAAAGGGGGTAAACCTTGTCAATGGCTTGGTACATGGGGGGTAGGTCTTGATGCAGCACTATTTTGGTTGGTAACACTTCAAACGCAATATGCTGAGTCTGTGTTTTGCCATTGAGCTCAAAGGTGAGTGACAAACGTAACCAACCAACATCATTACTCGTATTGATGGTGCCAGTTAAACGTGCATTTAATCCGTCTTCACAGGGGGTAAAGATAAATGCATCACAAACAGCTTTAGAGCGATGATTTAGCCTCGCTCCCTGAACTCCTTGCAAAAAGATCCATTCAAATTGATAAAGTGTGTTTTCAAAAAAAAGCGGGACGTCTAAATTTACTTGAGTGCATTGCTTAAGCTCCTCTACCGCATATAAAAATGAACAGGCTCCATCAACAAACCCTCTCGGTGACTCGCTCAAATTTATTTCAGGTTCGACTCTTACTAAAATATTAGGGATAGCGCTATCACGAGCGAGCAACGTTTTCTTTAAGGTTTTACTTCGGTTCTCAATCGATGCGGCTTTAACGGTGAAAATAAACTTGTCAGTTTTAAGCCTTAATAATTCTGGCATGTGCTAATACTCCCCGATACCAACCCACTAAGGCCAGAAACTGGTAAAAGTGGCGCTTGCTAAACGATCACTCATCCACTTTAACTTGGCTTTTGAACGGCACGGAATGGGCAGTACCTTTTCCTCCTCCGTAGCGCCATCGGCCACAATTTTCTCGCGATATAAATCAGGGCGCTGATTAACTTCATCCGTTGCGGACGCTGACCAAATTGGTGCTAACTGGTCTGCTAGCACAGTATTAAGCTCGGCTAACAACGCCTTACCCTCTGCTGTGGTAAGTTTGTCGGTATCGCCTTCTATACGGGGCAGAACCTTACACATCATAAAGTCATCCCATACGGCTTTTAGGGTAAGTTCGTCTTTGGGCTGACAGCTAGCAACGGCAAGCAATAGTTCATTTAATGCACGAAACGCCAATTCAAATGGGGTGTTTTTTAACACCGCGTTAACGGCCGATAAAAACGCAACGGTTTTTGCGCCATCAGCATCAAAGGTATTGGCTAAATCCGCTTTGCTGGCGTGTGACCAAATGGGGTAACTGAGGCGTTTGTTACAACTGGTAGGGATAAAAAAATCGTCATAGTCGTTAGGGAAAAACGCACCAAAATCAAAGCTCAGGGCACGGTCAATCACTTTGCGCGAAAAGCCATGGGTGGTTTCATCCATATTCACCGTGCCTGCAACCAACAGGTTGAAAGGAATACCTAAACCATATTGGCAAATATCTACCCACAGCTCATCGTATTCTTCACTATCAAAGCCTAACTCTTTGCGTAGCTTTTCGCTATCAGCGACTTCTTTAATGGTGGCGGGTTTTAATAACGCATCACTGCTGTAGGTAAAGCTATCACCTGTCCAACACCATTCACGGGTTTCCAGTACCGATAAATAATCAGCAAAATACTGCTCAACAGGGGCAAGGTTCATTTCATCCAAACACAACCAGTAAGGCAGCACCTGCTCAAGTGCATCACGTTCACCTGCTACCACTAGGCGCTTGCCTAAGTCCTCGGTGTCTTGAATTTCAATGGATAAGCCACTATCAGCAATCGCACGCCAAGCTTTGGCAATAAACTGCAATACATCGGTCGTGATGTATTCAGCAGCACCGTTTAAACGGGAGATATAACCAAGCAAGTCACTCGGCTCATGCCAGTCGGGGCGCACCGAGGTTAAACAATAGGTTTCAGAGAACTGCCCTGATGTTTTAGCTTGCTCACGCACAAAACGGGTTTTACCTGTACCTGAGATACCAGCGAGAAGGAGGAAGGGTTTGGATAAGCATACCTCTGATGAAGGCATTGAGTAATTGTATGTTTTATTGGAGCCAGTTAAATCAAATTTCTCTATAAAATCAAAATCAAATACGGAAATTATTTTTTTAATTTCCGTAGCTGCATACAGTGTTTGCCCAAAAGGCGCGCCACTCAAATCCCCTGCTCTTTTCTTAACAAAAGAACCATCAAATTTAATGGTTAATGCTTCTTGATTCCCACCATAACTTGATAACAAATCAGCTTTTCTTACTTGACTGGCTTGGTTGAAATCTGATTCATCCAGATCAGCTATAAATAGCTCATCAAAAATATCTTTTGGGATTAAGTTGATTTTTAATTGAAGTTCGGAAAAGCTATCTAACCAAAAAATTGACTGCATAACTTTATTTGCAGAAACTTTATTTCCTTTGAGAAAGTAATCCTTTACTTGATCGACCCAATCATTTGTTAGTAACGCAAACCAATATTTATCTGAGTAAGATGATCGTGTATCGGATAGATAGAAAGCAGCATCTGCAAGTTCTGAAAACTGCTTCATATCTGACTTTAGATAAGAGCCATTTCGCTTTCTCTCTACAACACATAACAAAAACAGCACGAGTCCCATAAATGTATCAGGCTTTTTTATGTTTTCTTCAACATAGGTTCTTGCTTCTAGTATTTTATCTAAAGCCAAGTATGCCATAATAATCAGTCCTTAATTTTTATAATATTTTCAATAATTGCTTGAACTACATTAACTGTTACGGAGTTACCTAGTTGCTTGTAAGCTTGCGCTTTAGATACTCTAAAATTAAATTCATCAGGAAACCCCTGAAGATGCAACGCTTCTGTTACAGATAGCTTTCTTTGAATATCCCATAATTTTGGGACACGATTTGCAATAATCGTAGGCGCATAAGTATCTAAGCAAGCATAGAAAGCTTCTTGTATTTGAGTTTTTGCAGCGTCTCCTACATGAAATCTTAAAGAACCGTCAGCCTTCGAAAAGGAAAAAACCCCATGTCTTCCCTTTTTCGTATGAGGTTTATACATTGAGTTATCATGCTGCACTCGCTCCTGTTTTTTATAATTATCAAAATGATATTTAATCCTTTCTTTTTCAAATTTCGTGATTGATAGAGATTGATCGTCTTCATTAAGATTGACAATATCTCTAAGCTTAGTTTTTCTATCTATTAAGTCTGGAAACAAAAAATCGGTAATCCCGAGATCCTTTCGAATTGCAACGCAGTACCACCTTTCACGATATTGAGGTACGCCATAATCGTAGCTGTTCAGAATAGTCCAATGAGGTTCATAACCTGCTTCTTCTAACGCTTTAAGCGCTATAAACATAGTCTCCCCTTTGTTATGGGATTTAAAACCTTTCACGTTCTCTAAAAGTGCAAACTTTGGCTTTTTTTGCTCCAATATTCTAAGAACATCGAAAAATAACGTGCCTCTTGTTTTATCCTCAAAACCTTCACAGCGCCCTGAGTAGCTGAATGGTTGGCAGGGAAATCCGGCTAATAGTACATCATGTTCAGGGATGTTTTTTTCCTGAACTTTTGTTATGTCACCAAATGGATGCTCTCCATGATTAAATGAATATGTGTTCTGAGCAAAAGAATCGAACTCTGAAGAAAATACACAAACCCCTCCATTTGCTTGAGCTCCCAATCTGATCCCACCGATACCCGCAAATAAGTCGATAAAGCGAAACTTAGCGTCAAAATCAGGCTTTAGCTTTAAATCACCAAACACATCATTAAAGAACGCGTTACGCGTTGTGTATAAACCATTTTCTTGTAGCAGGCTGATCACATGCTCTTTGAGCTGTTCTGGGTTGCTGATTTCTGGATTACAGTAAAACTGGCTATCGGTCGCAATGGCGTGTAACCATTGGTCAATTACCGCTGCAACATCACTGTCTTGTGGCACATGCTTAAGTGCTAAGGGCTTAATAATTTCTTCTGCTTGTAGAAGGACGTTGGTTTTATTGGTCATTATTAACTACTACTAAAAATTCTTGATGAATGACTGTAGGGCGAAGCATGGT
>NZ_CANRIC010000036.1:0-22637 GCF_947630565.1 uncultured Paenalcaligenes sp. | reverse complement strand
CACGTCTCTCAACATACTCTGTCATCTGGCTCAAATAAAAAAGAGTTCATAATGATTACCGCCTCTGTGTTGTTAGCATTAGTAGCAGAGTTAGGTGTGTGGTTGGGTTGGAGTGCTTGGCTCATTATTCCATTTTCTATCTTTGCTATTTTACTAACGGGTGGAACTGTTTATAAAAAAGGGCTTATTGCTCTCAAAAATCGTAATTTGAACATAAATGCCTTGATGAGTATTGCCGTGACAGGGGCTGTGCTCTTAGGTGAGTGGCCAGAAGCAGCCATGGTGATGTCTTTATTTGCGCTGGCTGAATACATAGAGGCCCGATCTTTGGACCGAGCTCGTCGTGCTGTAGATGGACTATTAGCATTAACACCCGATGAGGTGGATGTGCTTGACGACTCGGGTCAATGGCAGAAAAAGCCGGCAAATACGGTGCCGGCAGGAAGTAGAATCAAGGTACTGCCAGGCGCCAGAATTGGGTTGGATGGTGTGGTAGAGCTGGGTGAATCTGCAGTGAATCAGGCATCGATTACTGGTGAAAGTTTAGCCGTAGCTAAACAGGCAGGAGACACGCTGTATGCGGGTACGGTGAACGGGATGGGAGAGCTGCAATATCGTAGCTCAGGCCGCTATGACGACAGCTTGCTGGCGCGTATTGCTTTATCTGTGCAGCAAGCTCAACAGAGTAAAGCACCAGTGCAGCGTTTTGTGGATCAGTTCTCTCAGGTTTATACCCCCATTGTGACGGTAGCTGCTGTTGCACTAGCCTTATTCGGTCCATTGGTTTTTGGAGGAACGTGGGGTGATTGGATTTACAAAGCATTAGTGCTGTTAGTAATTGCTTGTCCATGTGCATTGGTTATCTCAACCCCTGTGGCGGTAGTTAGCGCATTGGCCACTGCAGCTCGCGCCGGTCTACTGGTTAAAGGTGGTTTGCATATAGAAAGAGCCCGCAGATTAGATTATTTGGCGGTGGATAAAACAGGCACGATTACAGCGGGTATGCCTAGCTTACAAGATCAATACGTGGTGGATGAGAGCAGACGGGCTGAACTTATTTCAATTGCTCAGGCTTTGGCTAGTCGCTCCGATCATCCTGCTTCCATAGCACTGGCACAGTCCTTGCCTACAGAGGCGATGCCTCGGGAGTTTCTCTCTTTTATGGCTGTGGCAGGGTCAGGCGTGATGGCTGAGCTAAATGCAGAGCAATGGCGTTTAGGTAAACTGAGCTGGGCAGTAGAGGCTGATTTTGAGCAAGATGCTGGATTTAAAAAATGGTATGCACAATGGCAGAAAAATGGCGCTAGCTTTGTGTTTTTAGCTAAAGAGCAGCAGTTATTAGCGGCCTTTGCAATTGCGGATCAACTCAAGCCGGGGGTACAGCAAGCTATTGCTGATTTACAGGGTTTAGGTGTGCAGGTAGAGATGTTGTCAGGAGACAATGCATTTGCTGTACAGCATGTGGCTGAACAGGTTGGCATACGTCATGCTCAAGGTGACTTGATGCCAGAGGATAAATTGCAGATTATCACACAGCGCACGCAACAGTACGCCTTGTCTGGCATGGTAGGAGATGGAATTAATGATGCTCCCGCTTTAGCCAAAGCAGACTTAAGTTTTGCGATGGGAGCATTAGGGTCTGATATGGCGATAGAGACAGCTGATATTGCCATTATGAACGACGACCTAGCCAAAATTTCCTATACCATGCGTCTTTCTACAGCCTTACATCATGTGTTGGTACAAAATATTAGTGCAGCTTTAGGCATTAAGTTGATTTTCTTGGTATTAGCGATGATGGGGCTTGCGACCATGTGGATGGCGGTATTTGCTGATGTAGGTGCCAGTCTTCTTGTGGTTTTAAATAGTTTACGGTTGCTAAAAGCGCGTACAGGCGTTTAAATAAATAGACAGAGTTAATCAACTATTCTCAGGAGATAGCTATTTATGATCGCCTTACTTGAGGCTAAACGGGCTGGGCTATTGGCACGCAAACATTGGATGTCTAATTGTATTGCGGGCATTATTGTAGGGGTGGTCGCCTTACCTTTGGGGATGGCCTTTGCCATTGCCTCGGGAGT
Source organism: uncultured Paenalcaligenes sp. (assembly GCF_947630565.1). Lineage (NCBI taxonomy): Bacteria > Pseudomonadati > Pseudomonadota > Betaproteobacteria > Burkholderiales > Alcaligenaceae > Paenalcaligenes > uncultured Paenalcaligenes sp. Next base: position 20,556 of record NZ_CANRIC010000036.1, on the reverse strand, counting down.
TAGTCCAGAGCAAGGGATATATACTGCTATTGTTGCGGGTTTAGCTGTATCCATATTGGGAGGGAGCCGTGTTCAGATAGCAGGCCCTACTGGGGCTTTTATTGTTATTTTGGCTGCGGTAGTGGCTCAACATGGTGTAGAGGGGCTGCAGATAGCCACCTTGATGGCTGGGGGCATTTTATTGGTCTTAGGTTTTGCCCGAATGGGTGCTGTCATTAAGTTTATCCCTGCTCCTGTGATTGTAGGATTTACAGCTGGAATTGGTGTCATTATTTGGGTGGGGCAATGGAAAGACTTCTTTGGCTTACCAGCGGTAACAGGGCAACATTTTCACGAAAAATTTTGGCAGCTAATTCACGCTTTCCCACAGATGGATTTGATGACCACTTTCATTGCAGTCGTGTCATTATTAATTGTGATTTATGCCCCCCGCATTCCTCGGATGGAGAGGGTGCCTGGCCCTTTAGTTGCTTTGATTGTATTGACTACGGCACAAGCTATTTTCCAGTTTCCCTCTGTCTCGACCATCGGTACCGCTTTTGGTGAAATTCCTCGTGGCTTACCTAGTTTTCACTTACCGGATATTACGCTAAGTCGCATGGTTGAGCTTATAGGGCCTGCCTTTGCGATCGCGATGCTGGGTGCGATTGAATCATTACTTTCGGCAGTGGTGGCAGATGGAATGACAAATACACGCCATCACTCTAATCAAGAGTTAATAGGTCAAGGAGTCGCTAATATACTATCGCCCCTGTTTGGGGGGATTGCCGCAACAGGGGCCATTGCTCGTACAGCAACAAACGTGCGTAATGGCGGAAATAGTCCTATTGCTGGCATTGTGCATGTAGTTGTTTTAGTGCTTGTTTTGGTGGTTTTGGCACCATTAGCCGTAAATATTCCGTTGGCCACCTTAGCTGCCATTTTATTTATGGTGGCATGGAATATGAGTCAACCTAAGTTAGTCGTAGATATCTTACGTGGTGCTCCTAAGGCCGATGTAGTGATTTTATTAGTCACTTTTGGATTGACTGTGTTTGCTGATTTGGTCGTTGCCGTTAATATTGGTGTGGTTCTTGCCATGTTGCATTTTTTAAAGCGTATGGCGGATAGTGTGCGTGTTGAGCGTCAGGATGCGAAGACATTAAAGCGAGAGTTTAGTCTTGATGGGGTAACGGTTCCAAGTCATGTCGCTGTATTAACAGTAGAGGGACCTTTCTTTTTTGCTGCTGTTGATCCCTTTGAGCGAGCCCTAGAGCAACTCGATGAGTCGGTGCATACCGTCATTATTCGATTGCACCATGTTCCTTTTGCTGATGGGACGGCATTAGCAGCCTTAGATAAGGCGATTAGTGTGTACCAGAAAAAAGAGGTCCGAGTCATGCTGTCCGAGGTTAATCCTAGTATTCGACGTAAGTTAAACCGTATGGGGGTCACTAAAAAAGTAGGGGCTCATGCTATTCATGATTCAATTCCTAGCGCAATGGCTAGTATTGAGCATGAGGAGCAGGTTGCTGCTGAAGACGTCGTTGCAGAGACGATAAAAACAAGTCGGGCGTAACGCCTAAGCGAGATAGGTCGCAGATGCGTTGTACTTGATAACGTGTGTTGCGACCTAAGGCTTTTTCTACTTGGTTTGCTTGGTGGGTCACTAGGGCAAGATCTACATTTACTAAAATTAAGGCATGGGCTAAGACAACGTGCCAGTCCTTTGGGTCGCCCGGTTTTCTTTTTGGGTAGGTCAAGGTGTCAGGCGCTTTTATGCGCTTCCAAACTTGTGCAGTTCCTACGATTTTTTTGTTTATTCCTTGATGTAAGACAGCCAGATTAAAACGCCCGTCACAAAATGAGCCTTGTACCGCTTGTGTGCTGCTTGAGAGACCGCAATCAGCTAAAGCCTGTTGGATTGGTGTGCAAAGCTGTATATATGCTTGCTCTGCTAAATCAAGGGGGCGACCATATTGGCGCCATGCCAGACTGAGATTCCAAATGCCAGGGCCTTGTGGCACAACTCCACCGCCTGATTGGCGCACGCTAATGGGCCAGCCCTGTTGACGTAGCTCTGCTTGGCACTGAATAAAAGAGGCATCTTGGGCATAGGAACGAGGTACAACTAAACCTGTACTTCCTTGCCAGATCATCGCCTGTGGTGCATGTGCAGCTAAGTCAAATAGCACCTCATCACACTCGTTGTGTTGAGGTGCGGCTAAATAGTTATAGACGTAATGCAAAGTCTTCGTCACTCATGAGTAAATAACGTAGGGCGTCAATCCAGCTGACTAGTATGACCAGAGGGGCAAAAATGTAGAATAGGATCAAGTAAAAAAGCCCCCAGCCTATTTGACCTACATAAAATCGATGAGCGCCAAGCCAACCAAGGAAAAAAGCAAGAAAAATAGCAATTTTTCTGCGGTTTTGTCTTGAATGGCCAGCTTCTTCGCTGGTGTGGCGCTGACTAATCCAGTAGCTGATAGGAAGGGTCAAAAGTAGGGCAATGAGTACCTTGGCCCAGTTCATTGCGATGTAATGCTGTACAGCTAACGTCACATCTTGTAGGTTGTGAAAAGCCCAGCCAGTAAATGAAGAGATCCATGAGAAAAGCTCAGCGCCTAGTTTTTCTCCAAAACTTAAGGCCACGAGAAGAACAACAAAAACACCAATGGCTAACGCAATGTTACGCATGTGGTTTTCCTTTTTTAAGCACAGGTTTGGGTGATGGCTTGATGCCAGCGTTGCATATGTTGTTGGGCTTCTTGTCTATCAATTTGCGGCTCAAACACGCGATCAATCTGCCAAAGCTGCTGTAGCTCATCGGTGTTTTGATAGACGCCAGCGCCTAAGCCTGCTAAATAGGCTGCACCCAACGCCGTTGTTTCAATCAATGTTGGCCGAACAACCGGAATGCCTAATAAGTCGGCTTGAAACTGCATTAATAGATTGTTTTGGCTTGCTCCCCCATCCACACGTAACTCGTTAAGTGGTGGGGCGCCAGATTGAAGGGCGTCTAAACTCATGGCCTCTAGCAGGGCTGTACTTTGGTAGGCAATGCTTTCTAATGCAGCACGGGCAATGTGTGCCATGGTACTGCCGCGACTCAATCCTGTAATCGTACCGCGCGCATTCGCATCCCAGTACGGTGCACCAAGCCCCGTAAATGCCGGTACAAAGGTGACGCCGCCAGAGTCTGGGACACTTAGGGCGAGACGTTCAATCTCATGGCTATGTGTAAAGGCGCCTAGACCATCACGTAACCACTGCACCACAGCGCCAGCCACAAATACGCTGCCTTCTAGGGCGTAAGCTGGAGTCCCGTTAGGTTGTGCTGCACATGTGCTAATAAGGCCATTACTTGATTGCTGAATAATACTGCCCGTATGCATCAGCATAAAGCAACCTGTGCCATAGGTGTTTTTAGCCATCCCTGGCTCGAAACAAGCTTGACCGAACAGGGCGCTTTGTTGATCGCCTGCGACGCCAGTGATGGGTATGCGATGCCCAAGAAAATCCGCATCGCACATACCAAAGTGACTACTGGAGCTTTGCACCGTGGGTAGAATTGACGCAGGGATATTAAAGAGACGTAGTAGATCTGAGTCCCATTGCTGAGTATGTATATTAAATAATAATGTACGAGAGGCGTTACTCACATCTGTGCAATGCGAGTTACCTTTTGATAGTTGCCAGATTAGCCAGCTATCTACTGTGCCAAAGGCAAGGTGACCTTGGTCGGCCAGATCGTAGAGCTCCGGTTTTTGTTCAAATAGCCAAGCGATTTTGGTGGCAGAAAAGTAGGCGTCTATTCGTAATCCGGTTTTCTCTAAGACAGATTTCTCATGGCCTGCAGAGCGTAAACGTTGGCAGAGAGATTCAGAACGACGATCTTGCCAGACAATGGCGTTATGTATAGGTTTTCCATTACGCTTATCCCACAGCAGAGTGGTTTCTCGTTGATTCGTAATTCCAATCGCTTTGATCTGATGGGCAGGAATCTGCTGTTGTTTTAATGCGAGTTGAGCAGTACTGAGCTGGCTGGACCAAATCGCCAAAGGGTCATGCTCTACCCAGCCGGATTGAGGGTAAATTTGTGGGAACTCTTGTTGGGCCGAACTAATAATCTGACCTTGTTGGTCAAATACAATAGCTCTAGAGCTAGATGTCCCTTGGTCAAGTGCAAGTAAATAAGTCATAAAACATTAATTTCCATATAACCACACAAGTTTAGCCTCAGCTTGAACTAAACTATAGGCCGCATTTGTTTTTTTTGGTTTATCCTCAATGACTTCAAGAATTTCTCCGTTACTTACTGATAGATCCCAACTTTTGGATGCCCTAGGGCGTGTTGAGCAAGTTGATTTAATTGTAATAGGTGGTGGAGCTACAGGCCTAGGTATTGCCGTGGATGCTTCAGCTCGCGGCCTCTCTGTTGTATTGCTCGAGTCCCATGACTTTGCTAAAGGAACCTCATCCCGAGCCACAAAGCTCGTGCATGGCGGTGTGCGCTATTTAGCTCAAGGGAATATTTCTTTAGTGCGCGAAGCCTTGCATGAGCGTACGACATTATTAAGAAACGCTCCTCATTTAGCAGCCCCTTTGGGCTTTGTTATGCCCTCGTATAAGTGTTGGGAGACCCCTTTTTATGGCATAGGCTTAAAGGCTTATGACACCCTCGCAGGTCAGGATGGGTTGGGGGCAACTCGCTTTCTAGCCAAGCGGGCTGCTGCAGAAGCTTTACCCGGGGTACGGACCCAAGGGCTAAAGGGGGGGGTTATGTATTGGGATGGGCAGTTTGACGATGCTCGACTTGCCATTGCTCTAGCACGTACAGCCGCTGCAAATTCTGCGTTATTAGTTAATTACTGCCCTGTTATCAATTTGTTATATAAAGAGGGTAAAGTGGCTGGCGTTGTCTGTGAGGACGCAGAGAGCAATGAGAAATACACGTTGCATGCAACATGTGTAGTTAATGCAACAGGAGTGTGGGTTGATGATGTGCGTAAAATGGATGCCACACATCAAGGGCAAACTGTTGCACCAATGGTTAGCCCAAGTCAAGGTGTGCATGTGGTGGTTGATAGAGCATTTCTGCCCAGTGAGCATGCGCTTCTAGTTCCTAAAACCGCTGATGGTCGGGTACTTTTTGCGGTTCCTTGGCTAGGCAAGGTCATTTTGGGTACAACAGATACCCCTCGCCCTGATTTAGCACGTGAGCCTGATGCCTATGAGCAAGAAATCGAATTTATTTTATCAGAGGCGGCTAATTATTTAGCTAAAGCGCCTACCCGAGCAGATGTGCGTAGCGTGTGGGTGGGCTTACGTCCATTAGTAAAAGCAAGCTCTGAGGTCGGAAATACAAAGAAACTGAGCCGGGAGCACACTATTGTTCATAGTGATTCGGGGTTAGTGACTGTGACGGGCGGCAAGTGGACAACGTATAGAGCGATGGCTGAGGACGTGCTAGAACACTGTGTTGCTCATCAGCTGTTAGGGCATTTAAAGCCCTCTGTCACTAAGCACTTACGATTGGTTGGTGCTCCAACAGATGGCTCCACTCGAAATTTGCACGCGTTGCCTGATGTGGCTGCGTATGGGTCTGAGTCAGGCTGGGTTCAACGTTTAACCGGTGCAGAAAATGAAATCTTGCCAGGGCTTACTGAGGCGATGGTGCGTTTTGCTGTGCGCTATGAGTATGCGAGAACGGTAGAGGATATTTTGGCTCGTCGTTCTAGATGGCTGTTTTTAGATGCAGATAAATCAAAAGAGGCCGCAGCGCGTGTGGCGGAAATACTCCAAGAAGAGGGCGTAAGCTCTTGTCGATTATCCGAGTTTTTAGCTCTTTGTAATCACTATCAATGTCGATAGATATACGAGTTATATTGAATTACATTCAATAATAAATTTCTATAGGTTTAAACTATGCGTTGGTTATTGGATGTAAGTAAGTCTATAGTGATGTAGGTTTTAAACACTAATTGGTTACATAATTATTTTTTTCTTGATGTATATCATGGTTTGAGTGAGGGTCTAGCGTGAGCTTTTTGCATTCTGTTAATATTAGATAAATGATGTGTCAAAAGTCTGTCAGATAACTTTTATTGGTTGCTAGGTGTGCTGCGCTTTATCGAGAAAAGTAACAGCACGAAAAGTGTGTTTGTTGATCTAGACTTTCTATAACTCGATAATTTATAAGGAGGGCCTTATGCCCGTTTTAGACAACTCGTTATTGAGCGATATTCAAGAAGTTAATTTGTCCTACTTGCTTTTGGCCCAGCGCTTGTTACGTGAGAATTTAGCAGTAGGCATGTACCGATTAGGTTTTGATGAGGACGTGGCTGAAACGGTTTTAAATTTATCCCCGGCGCAGATAGTTAAGTTGTCTGCCTCAAATACATTATTGTGTGCCTTTAGATTAAACGACTATGAGTTGCTGTCTACCCTAACCCAAAATGTATTGGGTGGTGTCTTGCAACAGGCGCACTCAACTATTCTTCTTTCTCAGCGCGCAACAGCTGCTGCAGAAGGTACGATTTAATTGCCGTAAAATGGCGATTAAAAGCGTAGCCCAAGAGGCTAAAGATATTGACTTAGCAACTCAAATGATAGAGTTGGGGGCTAGGCTACAGGTATTGCAAGCCGAGACTTCTCTGAGCTACGATCGGTTAGCACGACTCTACCGAGAAATACGCGGTTGTTCTCCACCTAAAGGAATGCTTCCATTTTCGGTCGATTGGTTTACTACATGGCTTCCGAATATTCACTCTACGATTCTTTATAGCATTTATTGCTACATGGATCAGTTAACGCCTGCTCATAAGACTCAGGCCTTAATAGAGAGTTATAAGCTTTATCTTGAACAAGCCAATGCGGGTAGAGCCGAAGGGACAGGAGATGAGCCTGTACTCAGTTTTACTCGTGCGTGGATACTACTACGCTTTTTTGAAAGTGGGATGTTACAATTGTCCGAATGTGGGCGTTGCGGAGGCCATTTTATTGCGCATGCTCATGATCCGGATAAGGGCTTTGTTTGTGCTATTTGTAAACCGCCTCCTCGTGCTGGAAAAACGCGAGCAAGCAAAAAAGCTAAGAAGCAGGTAGCTAAAACGCCTACGCTAGTCAAAGCTATACCAAACAGTAGGCTTAAAAAATCAACAACAGGGCAGAATCTTAACGAGACATAGTTACAAGATGTATGAAGCCATAAGCTAAGCATGAAAAGGCCTCTTAACGGACGTTTTATGTTTGCTATAAAAAGGTGACTATACTCGTTAGGTGTACTGAATCAAGGCGTTCTCGTGTTTATAATTCTTGGTTATTTAATTGTATTTTTCTCGGTATTTGGCAGCTTTGTTGCCTTGGGCGGCTCATTGGGCGCGCTATACCAACCGTTTGAACTCTTATTGATCGGAGGGGCAGCGGCTGGAGCCTATTTTGCGGCAAGCAGTGGACGCTCTATTAGTTTACTTATTAAGGCAATAGGCACGGCGGTAAAAAGCTCCCCCTATAATAAAGCCTTATATATGGAGCTATTAAGTCTATTGTATGCGTTACTTAATAAGGCGCGTCGAGACGGGATGATGGCGATCGAGTCGGATATCGAGGATCCAAAACAAAGTGCTATTTTTACGGCATATCCAACTATCTTACGCGATAATATGTTGATTGAATTCATCTGTGATTATATGCGTATTATGATTAGTGGAAACATGAGCGCATTTGAAATTGAATCGCTTATGGATCAAGAGATCGATAGTCTACATCAAGAACGCTCTATCCCCGCTGATGCGCTACATTCAGTGGCAGATGCTTTACCAGCCTTCGGTATTGTAGCGGCGGTTCTAGGGGTTATTAAAGCATTAGCGTCTGTGGATCAGCCCCCGGCAATTTTAGCTGACTTGATCTCTAAAGCGATGGTAGGTACTTTTTTAGGTATTTTACTTGCCTACGGCTTTGTGGCGCCTTTAGCCCAAGTCATTGATGGTCGTAATAATGCGGCAGTGAAAGTACTCGAATGTATCAAAGTTACGCTACTCGCGAATTTAAATGGATATCCTCCTCCTTTAGCCGTTGAATTTGGACGCAAAGTTCTATTCACTGCTGAGAGACCTTCGTTTATCGAACTCGAGGAACATGTACGCCAATCACGTGCAAGTGCTAATAAGTAAAGCGAGTTTGTATGAGCAAAGATAACATTATTGTTGTACGCCGCAAGGGTAAACGCGGAAAAGAGCGTCACGGGGGTAGTTGGAAAATTGCATATGCTGACTTTATGACAGCAATGATGGCGTTCTTTTTGGTAATGTGGATCTTAACGCTAGTACCTAAAGAGGAACTCAAAGAAATCGCGGACTACTTTCGGATGCCCTTATTGGAAGCCGTGAGTGGTGGTATGCGTGCTGAACATTCAACCAGTGTTATCCCCGGGGGCGAGCCCAGTATTATTCCTAATCCCAATGCAGCCGCTGGAGGGGTAGAGAGCGATGGTCATGCCCGTGACATGAATCGCCTAGAGGATCTCAAGTTTGAGCTTGAAGCACTGATCCAGTCAGATCCAAATCTGCGTGAGTTCCATCCACAGCTACTGCTGGATATGACTCAAGATGGTTTGCGTATTCAAATCATAGATAAACAAAATCGCCCTATGTTTGCGATGGGCAGCGCAAGTGTGCAGTCATATATGCGCACAATTCTACGGGCTCTTAGTGGTCTATTAAACGAAATGCCGAACCGAATACAAATTGCGGGTTATACCGATTCTTTTCAATATGCTAGTGGCGAGCGCGAATACAGTAATTGGGAGCTTTCTGCTGATCGAGCCAATGCCGCTCGTAAAGAGCTAGTGGCTGGGGGGCTAGCTGAAGACAAAATTAAGCAAATTTTAGGGCTATCTTCAACAGTTAGTCTTATTAAAGATAACCCTGCTGCCGCCGTAAATCGTCGTATTAGCATTACTGTACTTAGCCGTCAGGCTGAAGAGCGAATTGATGCGCAAAATGAGTCAGGACGTACTAACCATAACCTAAGTGATTTGTACGATCAGGATACAACAATGCTTCCTAGCTCTCCCATTCCCACACAAGGGGTAAGCCTTCAGGAAATGGAGGGTGTACAATCTATTACAAATGATGGTATAGATAGGGATGTGCTTGATGCGGCTCAATCAACGAATTAAGCCAGAGTCGTAAAGTAATGCAGGAATAGATCCTAAATTAAGTGAATATAAGAGGTGATCTAACAGAGGTTAGATCTACTACGAATTGTAATGGGGTAGCTATGTTACAAAGGAAGCAGCTATGAGCTCCGGAGTCGATTTAAGTCAATTCTACGATACATTCTTTGATGAGGCTGATGAGCTTCTGGCTGATATGGAGCGATTATTGCTAGAGCTGGATATTGATGATCCAGACGGTGATATGCTCAATGCTATATTCCGTGCTGCTCACTCTATTAAGGGTGGGGCTGCTACATTTGGCTGTTTCGGTCATTTGGCTGATACAACCCATTTGTTAGAAAACTTGCTTGATTTTATACGTGATGGCGAGATGGCCTTGCGCCAAGACTTGATTGATTTATTTTTGGAAACCAAAGATATTTTAAGTGATCAGGTCGTTGCTTATCGTAATGGTGCTAGCCCTGACGAAGAGACTTACCAGCATATCTGTGCTCAATTACGACAAATCGCCAAAGAGCATGCAGAGGGAACCGGTGCAGTCAAAGAAGCACCAGTTGCGGTAGAGCCCGCCCCAGTTGCTGCTCCCACTCCACCACCCACTTCGAATGATAAGTTCCCCTTGCGCTTAACGGTTTCTAATGCCGCCGATAAGGATTTAGATGTTCTTCGTGAAGAAATGGCCTTAATGGGTGATATCTTGCACGAGGAGAAAGGCGATAAGTCATTATCTATTTGGTTAGAAACGACTGCCTCCGCAGATGATATTGAGGCAGTATGCTGTTTCGTTGTTAATACAGACCAATTGGCTATTGCTTACGAGGCTATTCCGGGCCAAGAGCCTAAAACAGCGGCCGCTCCTTCGCCAGCACCTCAAGTCGATGCTCCAGAGCCAGTGGTGGCGGCATCCCCAGAAGTCGTTGATGAGCCAAAAGCTGTTGCAGAAACCAATACAACTAAAAAAGCAGCTAAACCCGCAGCACCTTCCGCCCGAAGTGAGTCCAGTACATTACGTGTTGGCGTAGAGAAAGTAGACCAAATTATTAACTTAGTGGGTGAGCTCGTGATTACGCAAGCGATGTTGGTGCAGACAGCGTCTACGCTAGATCCAGTGATCCATGACCGCTTGCTTAATGGCATTGAGCAATTAGAACGTAATGCACGCGACCTCCAAGAGGCGGTTATGTCTATCCGCATGATGCCAATGGACTATGTGTTTAGTCGTTTTCCGCGAGTGGTTCGTGAAAACGCAGCACGTATGGAAAAAGAGATCCGTCTAGTGACGCGTGGTGCTGCTACAGAGCTAGATAAAAGCTTAATTGAGCGTATTATTGACCCGCTTACGCATTTGGTTCGAAATAGTATCGACCACGGGATTGAGATGCCAGATCAGCGAGAGGCAGCGGGTAAAAAACGCGAGGGTACATTAACCCTATCCGCTCAGCATCAAGGCGGTCATATCGTAATCGAAGTGATTGATGATGGTGGCGGATTAAAACGCGATAAGATTCTTAAAAAAGCCTTAGCGAATGGCTTAACAACTAATGAAAACCTACCTGATGAGGAACTATGGCAGCTGTTATTTGCTCCTGGTTTTTCGACTGCAGAACAAGTCACAGCTATTTCTGGTCGTGGGGTAGGGATGGACGTAGTACGCCGTAATATTCAAAGTATGGGTGGTCATGTGCAAATGTTCTCTCGCGAAGGACAGGGTACTACTACACGTATTGTGTTGCCTTTAACATTAGCTATTTTGGATGGGATGTCAGTGCAGGTCGGAGAGGAAACCTTTATTCTTCCTCTCAGCCACGTTACGGAATCCATGCAGCCTACCGAGGAGCAGATGCGCAATATGACGGTCGAGGACCGAGTCATGTATGTGCGTGGTGAATATTTGCCCGTTGTGTCTTTGGGGGATGTGTTCTCTGTTGATGGTTACGAAAAAGACATGAAAAAGGCCATTGCAGTCGTATTACAAGCAGAGGACATGCGATTTGCATTAATTGTTGATCATTTGATAGGTCAGCATCAGGTTGTTGTAAAAAACCTAGAGGCTAACTATCGCAAAATTCCAGGTATCTCAGCCGCCACTATTCTCGGAGACGGTAGTGTGGCGCTGATTGTAGATGTATTTGCTTTGCATCGCCTAACCCGCGAGCGCAGCTCTTTATCAACAGCAACGCTTAATTAATTCATACACGGAGTATTCATGAGTAACCACTTGGCTGCCGGAACAGAACGCAGTGAGAGCAGCGGCAAAGAGTACTTAGTCTTTATTCTTGAGAAGCAAGAGTACGGTATTGATATTCTTAAGGTCCAAGAGATTCGTGGCTACGAAGCTCAAACAGTCACTCGCATTGCAAATGTGCCCCCTTTTATTAAAGGGGTGACTAATTTACGTGGGGTGATTGTTCCTATTGTGGATTTACGAATTAAATTTAATCTACAGGACATATCGTATGACCACCAAACGGTTGTGGTTATTTTGAATTTAGAAACGCGAGTTGTTGGGGTGGTAGTTGACGGTGTTTCTGATGTGTTAATGCTACAAAAAGAACAAATTAGCGATGCACCGCAGTTTGGTAGTGCTGTTCTTTCTACCGAATATTTGACCGGTATTGGAACCTTAGCAGAACGCATGTTGATTTTGGTCGACATAGAAAAACTAATGACTAGCGAAGAAATGGCGTTGGTAGATAATGCTGTGATGTAAAAAGAGTCTCACTAATGAGCCGCTTAACGAAATAAAGGATACGTATGAAACGCTTATTTAGCTTTAACGATTTAAAAGTTAGAACAAGTTTGATCATCGTGCTTTTGTTTTTTATTTTGGCTTTAATTGGTGGGGCTGCTTTAGGCATTCTATCTCTGCGCCAAAATAATGCAGCACTTCAGCAGATCGTACAATACCAACAGGCTGCTGATGCCCTAAACACCTCTTTGGATCGCTACAAGGAAACTCAAACCCTTTTAGGGCGGGCGTTGGCTAGCTATGCCCAAAATGTGGGGAGCCAAGACTACACAACATTAAGCTCTTGGGTCGAAGAGGGCGCAGGTGTGGCGCAGAGTTTGGATGGAAAAACGGGATATCTACTCGAGCAGGCACGTATGCGATTACAGTCCTCTCAAGAGAATTTTGCTCGTTATGAAAATCTAGGTAGTCAGGTGCCCGAGCTAGAGCGAGGGTATAAGCGGATTATCCAACAATATCATGCGCTTATTGCTAATGGGGTGACGCCATTAATGGATTTTCTCCAAGAGGGACGTATTAGTGAGTTTAATTCGCTTTTAAATTCACGGGTAAGCTCCCTAGAGGAAGACCTTTATACTGAGGTGATGCAACAGACCTTGCAGCAAAAAGATATTGTAGAGGGTCATGCTCAACGTGAGGCTAAACAATATGCACTTGTTATGCAGTTAGTTAGCGTGGCGATGATTTTTTCCTTTTTGATTGCTGTATTGGTTTATTGGTTTTTAAATCGGATGGTGCTATCACCTTTGCGGCGTATTGATGATCATTTCTCGCAGATCGCTCAAGGCAACTTAACCGAGGTTATTGATACTACGTCAACGAATGAAATTGGCGTGTTATTTAAGGGCCTTGGTCATATGCAACTTGAATTGCAGCGAATGGTGCTCAGTGTAAGGCAGGGCGTAGAGCAGATTCGGTTACATGCAGGTGATATTTATAGTGGGACTGTGGACTTAAGCAGTCGATCTACGAACCAAGTATCCGCTTTGTAACAGACTGCTGCCAGTATGGATGAATTGTCGAGTACAGTGCAGCAAAATACACGTTTAGTTTCAGCAGCTGCGTTAGCCGCAGAGTCGCTACAAGATCATGCAGAACGACTCTCTGAAGTTGTTGCTATTTTTAGAATGAATGAGAATGTGGTGATTGAGATGTCCGAAGGGGATATGGATAGTCATCCGCTTTCTCATGCTTTAGACGAGCATATTTATATTACGGAGCGCTAGATTAATAGCCAGTTTATGACGCAGCCATCAGAAGCTTTTGTTTACTCATTGCCTGGGGTTCCAGCAATGACGCCTTATGATTTTGATAGAGCTACACGCTTAATCAAATCACGTACCGGTATTATATTAGGTAACCATAAAGAAGACATGGTTGCGCGTAATTTGGGTCTTTATACTAAAAAATTAAACCTTCAAAAGGTGAGTGAGTATTTAGACCACTTGGATTACAACCCCTCTTCACCAGAGTGGGAACGATTTATTACTATCTTTACCATTAACCATACCGCCTTTTATCGAGAGCAACACCATTTTGAAATTTTGGCAAATTATGTCAAAGATCGTCAAAAACCTATCTCGGTATGGAGTAGTGCCTGTTCAACGGGCGAAGAACCCTACTCTATAGCAATTACTTTACAAGAAACGATACCCGTTCCCGATAGCGGGGTTCAGGTCTATGCCACGGATATTGATACAGTTGCTGTAGAGCGGGCTCGACAAGGGGTGTACACCTTAGATCGTGTGCAGCCTATTCCTCAGCCTATATTAAAAAAATACTTTTATCGGGGTACAGGTAGCTTTAATGGTATGGCTAGGGTCAAGCCTAATTTGCAGAAAATGTTGGAGTTCGATGTAGCAAATCTGGTTTCAGGCGAAGGGTGGCCCCATGGCCGTACTTTCGATGCTATTTTTTGCCGAAACGTCATGATTTATTTTGATAAGCCTACACAGGCTCAGATATTAGAGCGTTTTGCAAAAACACTTAAACCGGGTGGTTTGCTTTTTGTGGGGCACTCCGAAAACTTCTCTCATATGACGACCTCTTTTAAGTTGCAAGGGCAGACCGTGTATGTACGCACTTAACTTGGTTTAGGGCGCTATTAATTAACTTTATGTTGTTGTTATGAAGAAAATACGTGTTTTATGTGTAGATGATTCAGCGCTAGTACGCAGCCTCATGGTGGAGATCATTAATAGTCACTCTGATATGGAAGTGGTTGCTGTTGCGCCTGATCCTATTGTGGCTAGAGATCTCATTAAGGAATACACCCCTGATGTGCTCACGCTAGACGTAGAGATGCCGCGTATGGACGGTTTGGACTTCCTAGAACGTCTGATGCGATTACGCCCTATGCCAGTCGTAATGGTTTCCTCATTGACAGAGCGTAATTCAGACATTACGATTCGTGCTCTGGAATTAGGGGCAGTCGATTTTGTAACTAAGCCGCGTTTAGGTCTTCGAGATGGCTTGTTGGAGTATTCAGACATTATTGCGGATAAGATTCGAGCTGCGGCAATGTCTAGGCCGCGTCGTCGTATGGCGCAAGCCAGCGCAACAGCCGCTCCAAAGACCTTAACAGGCCGATTTGCAACGACTGAGAAACTGATCATGATAGGGGCCTCTACGGGGGGGACCGAAGCAATTCGTCAGGTTTTAGAGCCTTTGCCATCCAATAGTCCCGCTATTATGATTACCCAACATATGCCAGCTGGTTTTACTCGTTCCTTTGTGCAACGGCTAGATTCGCTATGTCAGGTTCAGGTTCATGAGGCAGAGCACGGGCAGCGTGTATTGCCTGGACACGTTTATTTAGCACCTGGTGGTATTGCTCATATGAAATTAGCACGCTCTGGGGCGAACTATGTAGTGGAACTAGAGGACAGTGAACCCGTAAATCGACACCGTCCATCGGTAGATGTTTTGTTTAACTCAGCAGCAGAAATGGCTGGGAAAAATGCAGTAGGCGTATTATTAACCGGTATGGGTAAAGATGGTGCGCAAGGTATGTTGGCAATGAAAAAAGCAGGTGCAGTGACTTTCGCTCAAGACGAAGCGAGCTGCGTTGTTTTTGGTATGCCGCGCGAAGCGTTGATGATTGGTGCTGCAGATGAAGCCGTCCCGTTATCAGAGATTAGCGAACGAATTTTAGCTAGTGCTGGGGCTTACGGCCATCGTGTATAACAGCGAGTCCGCTGCCTATTGTTTGTTATTGGAGTGTATTTGAATGACCAATAAAAATTTAAAAATTTTAGTTGTAGATGATTTTCCCACCATGCGTCGCATTATTCGTAACCTCCTAAAGGATTTAGGATACGAAAACGTAGATGAAGCCGAAGACGGAGCGATAGGTCTAGAAAAACTACGTAATGGTAGTTTTGATTTTGTCGTGTCCGATTGGAATATGCCCAATTTAGATGGTTTAGAAATGCTCAAACAAATTCGAGCGGATGCTAATCTAGCTAATTTGCCTGTTCTAATGGTGACGGCAGAGGCTAAAAAGGAAAATATTATTGCCGCAGCTCAAGCTGGTGCAAGTGGCTATGTGGTTAAGCCCTTTACTGCAGCCACGCTCGAAGAGAAGCTCAATAAAATCTTTGAGAAAATGGGCTCTTAAAATTTAAGGAGTTAAAGATGGACGCCTCCGATCAAATGGTAGATGGTGGCCGCATCGAGCAACCTTTAGATGTGGTTCAACGCATTGCTCGCTTAACGCGTATGCTGCGTGAAAGCATGCGTGAATTAGGTTTGGACAATGCCATTAAGGACGCTGCCCAATCAATTCCTGATGCTCGCGATCGCTTACGTTACGTAGGACGAATGACAGAGCAGGCGGCTAATCGTGTATTAAATGCAGCTGAATTAGCTCAACCTCTCCAAGAAGAACTCTCTGCGGATGCACAGTTTTTACAAGAGCGTTGGGTAAAAACAGAAGAAAGTGGTGATAGTTCAGAGCAAGCCGAGCTGATTGCAGATACTCGTCAGTTTTTGCAAGACATCTCAACTAAAACGCAATTGACCCAAGATAGCTTGATGGAAATCATCATGGCTCAAGACTTTCAGGATTTAACTGGACAGGTTATTAAGGGAATGCTGGGCGTCATTGGTGCTTTGGAAACAGAGCTAGTGCAGGTATTGATGGATAGTGTTCCAACAGAAAAGCGCGAAGAAACAGAGGCGTTGTTGAATGGTCCTGCGGTAGATACCAGTCCTGAGAACGTATTGACAGATCAGGACGAGGTGGATGATTTATTGTCTAGCCTAGGCTTCTAGTGGCGGAGTGATGAACAGGCGAAGGTTTTTGCCTTTTTTCCCTAGTTCAAATTACGTAGCTTGTCTTAGAATCATTAGACTAAGGCAGTCTTTTGTGCTTAAAAGCCCAGCTACTGCTGGGCTTTTATTTTGATTCGCTGAGCGCTTATGGCCGATAGTGATGTAGAAAAAACCGAACCGGCGTCGCCCCGGAGGCTGGAAAAAGCCAAAGAAGAGGGGCAGACGCCTAGATCGCGTGAGTTAAATACCTTTTTGCTGTTAGCGTTGGGTGTGGCTACGCTATGGATGCTCGGACAAAGTTTGTATACCGCTCTTAGTTCGGTGGTTCAACGTAGTATGTGGTTTGATCCTGGGTTGATTCGGGATGACTCTTTAATGGTAACTACGGCTGTAAAATCTGCATCGCAGGCTTTTATGGCTATATTGCCATTATTTGGTGTGCTGTTTGTCGTGGCGATTTTCTCCTCTGTAGCCTTAGGTGGATTGATATTTAGCGCAAAGTCTTTAGAGCCTAAACTAGAGAAGTTAAATTTGCTCAAAGGCATTAAACGCATGTTTTCTGCCCAAAGCTTGATTGAGTTATTAAAGGCCCTAGGCAAAGTTTTTTTAATTGGTACGGTAGCTGTTTTAGTGATGCGTCACTATCAAGGCGATATGCTAGGTTTAATGCATTTATCTCCCACCGAAGGGATGGTAAAAGGGTTAGAATTAGTCGCTTTGTGTTGTGCTTTGATTATTTCGAGTTTGCTTTTAATCGTGGCGATAGATGTACCTTGGCAAATTTATAGCCATTTGAAAAAACTGCGTATGTCTAAACAAGACCTTAAAGATGAACACAAGCAAAGTGATGGGGACCCGCATGTTAAAGGTCGAATTCGATCACAACAGAGAGCCATGGCTCAGCGACGAATGATGTCAGAGGTACCCCAGGCAGATGTGGTGATTACTAACCCGACTCACTATGCTGTGGCCTTGAAATACGCAGAGGGACAGGCCGCCGCGCCTAAAGTGGTGGCTAAAGGGATGGATTTAACCGCCCAACGTATTAAAGATGTTGCTTCTGAGGCTAGGGTGCCGTTGTTTGAGGCCCCTGCATTAGCTAGAGCTTTGAATAAGCACGTAGAGCTTAACCAAGAAATCCCTGTTGAACTTTACTCTGCTGTGGCAGAGGTCTTAGCTTGGGTTTATCAATTACGTAATTGGGAACGAGGCGAGGGCACGATGCCTCCGACTCCTTCTAATCTTAATATTCCGGCGGGCATGGACCCGCAAGAGTCCACCTCTACTGGTAGACAGTAAGTATGAATAATTTGTTAGCATTTTTTCGATCATCAGGTGGGGCTCAAGCTAAAATACTAGTCGGCCCAGTATTGATTTTGATGATTTTGTCCATGATGGTTTTGCCTTTGCCGCCATTCTTATTGGACTTATTGTTTACTTTTAATATTGCCGTTTCGATCATGGTGTTATTGGTGGCTATGTTCACCAGAAAGCCTCTTGATTTTGCCGCGTTCCCATCAATATTGTTGTTCTCTACCTTATTACGTTTAGGTCTAAACGTTGCTTCTACACGAATTGTTTTGCTCAAAGGTCACGAGGGTCCTGATGCAGCTGGGCAGGTGATTGAAGCGTTTGGACACTTTTTGGTAGGGGGGAACTTCGCGGTTGGTCTGATTGTGTTCTTGATCTTAATTATCATTAACTTTATGGTGATTACGAAAGGGGCTGGACGTATTGCCGAGGTAGGGGCTCGCTTTACCCTAGATGCTATGCCGGGTAAGCAAATGGCGATTGACGCAGATTTAAATGCGGGTCTTATCGGAGAGGACGAGGCGCGTCGTCGTCGAAACGAAGTTTCCCAAGAGGCTGATTTTTATGGCTCTATGGATGGGGCCAGTAAGTTTGTGCGCGGAGACGCTATTGCGGGTCTGCTAATCATGGTGATTAACGTAGTAGGTGGTTTAATTGTAGGGGTGGGGCAGCACGATCTTTCTTTTGGAGAGGCGGGCCATGTCTATACGCTATTGACCATTGGTGATGGCTTAGTGGCTCAGATTCCTGCTTTGATTATTTCGACGGCAGCCGGTGTGGTGGTGTCTAGAGTAACTACCGCTGACGATGATGTGGGGACCCAAATGGTGACCCAGTTATTCTCAAATCCTAATGTTATGTTTTTAACAGCTGGTATTTTGGGAACGATGGGGTTAATTCCTGGTATGCCTCATTTAGCCTTTTTGTTTTTAGCTGCATTATTAGCCAGTGTGGGTTGGTATATGCTGAAAAAAGAACAAGAGGTGCTGGTCGAAAGTGAGCATGCTCCAGATGCAGTATTAGATGCCGCAGAGGCAGCTGCGGCAGAGGCAAGTTGGGATGACGTATCGCTCGTGGACCCACTGGGCTTAGAGGTTGGCTATAGGCTTATTTCTTTGGTCGATCATGCACAGAACGGAGAGTTACTGCACCGGATACGAAGTTTGCGCAAAAAATATGCTCAAGACATAGGCTTTTTGCCACCGGTTGTGCATATACGAGATAACTTAGAGTTAAAGCCCAATGATTATCGAATTTTACTGCATGGGGTAGAGGTTGGGCATGGTAGTGCTATGCCTAGTCAATGGCTAGCCATTGATCCGGGTGGTGTCTCAATGAAACTACCCGGAGCTGCAACCACTGATCCGGCTTTTGGGTTGCCTGCTTATTGGATTGATGTCAGCTTACGCGAACAGGCACAAATTGCAGGGTATACAGTGGTGGACGCCAGCACTGTTATTGCTACGCATTTGAACCATTTGCTCCACCGTTTTGGCTCTCAGCTTTTAGGTCGTCAAGAGGTTCAGCAGTTATTGGATAGGGTATCCAGAGATTTACCACGCTTGGTTGAGGACGTAGTGCCCAAGGTCGTTAATGTAGGGACTTTACATAATGTGCTACGAGGACTACTCGAAGAAGAGGTTCCTATCCGTGATATGCGTACAGTTCTAGAGGCATTGGCCGAGGCCGCCCCTCGTATCACGCAGCAAACACAGGCCGGTGCTCACCTAGATGAGAATGCAGAACTCTTAGCGCATGTTCGCTTGGCTTTGGGACGTGCGATCACTCAACAATGGTTCCCTGGCGATGCAGAAATGCGCGTTATTAGTCTAGATGGGCGTTTGGAAAATGTCTTAACTCAAGCTCTTACTACCAGTGGGGCGTTAGAGCCAGGTCTGGCGGAAAGCTTACTGAGCGAAGCTGCCAAAGCCGTAGAGCAACAAGAGTCAATGGGTGACCCCGCCGTTTTGGTTGTAAGTCCGGTCTTGCGTCCTTCTTTGGCCCGTTTTTTACGTCAGCAGCTCCCCCAACTCGGTGTATTATCTACCCAAGAGGTTCCTGAAGAGCGCATGATGCGTGTGACAGCAGTTATAGGTGGCTAATAAATGAGTATAAGTCGGTTTTTTGGTGCGACCAGTCGTGAGGCAATGCGTCAGGTGCGTATGGCTCTTGGGCCTGATGCGCTGATTGTGTCCAACAAACGGGTCAATGGTGGGGTAGAGATACTGGCTGCTGATTCAACTGCGGCCCCAGAAGAAAGCCCAATGGCTGCCGCAGCCCCGGCTTCTAATCCATCGATGACTAGACCTCCCATGACGCCTCCGCCTCGTGTTGCTGGTGGTGGCACGCTAGAGGTTATGAATGCGATCAACTCGTTAAAGGGGTCTCTAGAGGGACGCATCGAAGAGGTGATGTGGAGCAATCAGCTTCGCGTTAGTCCAGATTTATTGAATTTATTTCAAAGCCTATTGGCCTATGGTTTTAGTACGGCATTATTGCGTGCCATGTTAAAACGGCTCCCGTCTAATCTTTCCTTGCGCGCAGCAATGCAATGGGTACGCAAAGAGCTAGACACCCATTTGCCCGTCTTAAAAAGTGAAGACCATTTATGGCAACCCGGTTTGGCCTTAGCCCTAGTAGGGCCTACAGGGGTAGGTAAAACAACCACTATTGCTAAATTGGCAGCTCGTGCCGTGCGTAAGTTTAGTGCTGAAAATGTTGTATTGATAACTACGGATACGTATCGAATTGGCGCGCATGAGCAGCTAAAAATCTATGCTGATTTAATGCATGTGACAGTGCATGTAGTACAAAATGCACAGCAATTACGTCAAGTTATGTTAGGGTTGCGTGCCGATCAGGTCATTTTGATTGATAATGTAGGGGTAAGTCAGCGTGATAAGTACGTTCAAGATCAGGCTGCTATGTTGGCTAGTGGTGGGCGTCGTATCCAGCGTTTACTGGCGTTAAATGCGGCGAGTCATGGTGATACCTTGGACGAAGTGGCCCGCATGTATAGTAAAGATGGTGGCTCCCCATTAGCTGGGTGTATTATTAC